>JBCDAP010000045.1:0-8159 GCA_039185335.1 Planctomycetota bacterium
GATCTCTTCGGGTGTGCCGATGAAGGCGAGAGGTTCTGACGGATCGAGATCCAATTCTTCGAAGATGCTCGTGTCGAGACGACCGCTTGCGATTAGCTCTTGGATGGTTCGGTGGAGGACCTCGGAACGCGTCAAGGCTTGGCGGACTGCGAACATCCCGAGTGTCCCGATACCCTTGGCTTTGGTCGCGGGTAAGACACTTTGGCGCGCGGATGGGTTCAGGAGGTTGAAGCCCACCATCATGACGTCGAAGAAATCGTCCTGGAGTGCTCGCTTGAGCATGGTGTGGTTGGGATCGAGAGCGAACGCTTCGCTGACCGCTGCGAAGCGGACCTGCCCGCGATGAATCGCGCGATCGAGTACCGGCATGATCTCGGTTGCGGCGTAGTCGTAGTCTTCCACATCGAGTCCGTGGAGGTGATAGAGATCGACGTAGTCGGTCCCGAGGCGTTCCAAGGACGCTTCAAGACGCTGCTCGAATTGTTCGGCAGACAGCCTTCCCTCCCTTGTGCGCACGCCCGACTTGGAAGAGATGACCACATCCGCGCGGTCGATGTCCTGAATCGCTTGAGCGACATGCGGCTCGGTCTGATATCCCGTGGCGGTATCGATGAAGTTGATGCCTATGTCGATCGCGGCTCGGACGATGCCGACAGCGTGATCAAAGTCCTTACCGTATCGAGTTCCAAGACGCGAATGCCCGCCGCACCCGAGCCCAGCGGTGGTGACGATAAGATCGGTTCGCCCGAGTGTTGTTGTGCCGAGGTCCATGCGGGGGTGATTGTAGAGCGGACACCGCTTGGTACAAAGAACTCCTCATGCAATGGCTGGAACAGGGGAGAACGCATTTCGCCCGTTCGAGGGCATTCAGTTCGCATCTGTTTCTCGTTTCATGCGAAGCAAGGGACTACTCTGATGATGCAGGGAGTTCGTCTGTAGCGGTGACGTATTGGAGCGTTGATGAGCAAGATCGTATTGCTAGGGGTTTTAGGGGTGCTCTGTGCCGGCGTGGTTGGTGTGGGGTGGCGTGTTGTCGACCGTCTCGGCGAAGAGCCATTACCGGGGTTTTCCCGAGATCCAGCTCGCCGGGTGGCGGTTCCCGTGGAGGTCGCCCCGGTCGAGCTCGGCCCGATCGAACGCCGACGCGTGTTCAACGGAACCCTCGAAGCGAGCCACCGGATGACCATTGCGCCGAAGATCGCGGGGCGTGTGCGCGATCTGGCGGCTGATTTAGCCGACACCGTCGAGCACGGCCAGGTCGTGGTTGAGCTCGATTCTGAGGAGTACGCGCAGGCGTTAGCCGAGGCGGAAGCGGAACTCGCGGTCGCGGAGGCCTCCCTCGCCGAGTCGAAGGCGCAGCGAGAGATCGCAAAGCTCGAGTACGAGCGGATCCTTGAGCTGATTGATCGAGGCGTAGCGACCGATTTTGAACTCGAGACAGCGCGGGTCGAGCTTTCTGTCCGCCAAGCGATCGAACAAGGAGCCGATGCGGGAGTGAAACGCGCTGAGGCAGCGGTCGAGGGCGCACGGATCCGCTTGGGGTACACCGTGATCCGCGCCACCTGGGAAGACTCCGACGGCACGCGCGTGGTCTCCCGGCGATTGGTCTCGGATGGCGTCTCTGTATCAGCGATCTCCGGCCTGCTCGAGCTCATTGAACTCGATCCGATCGAAGCGGTCATCACGGTGAGCGAGCAAGACTACGCCCAGCTCGAAGAAGGGCAGCTCGTCCGCCTCAGGACGGATGCATTCGGGAAGCGTGTCTGGGAGGGGCAGGTCTCGAGGGTGTCCCCGGTGTTCCGGGTCGGCTCTCGCCAGGCGGATGTCGAGGTGCTTGTCGACAATGCGGAGGGTCTGCTGAAGCCTGGCATGTTTGCACGGATTGAGGCGGTGCTCGACCGGCGTGAGTCGGCTTTGGTTGTTCCGGCGGCTGCCGTCGTGCGACGCAATGGGCTCGACGTCGTCTTCGTGCTGAGCGATGACACGAACACTGTGCGCATGGTCGAGGTCGAAATCGGGATCGAATCGGACGAGCGGGTTGAGATCATCAGTGACGAGCTCGGAGAGAGGGTGGTCACATTAGGGCAACAGCTGCTCGATGACGGTGTCGAGGTCTCGGTGACCAGCGGGGCTGAAGATGCGGACGGGGGTGCGGGGTGAGCTTGCCCCGCGCGAGCGTAACGCGCCCTGTGTTCACCACGATGGTTGCCTCGATGGTGCTGGTGCTTGGGCTGTTCTCGGTGAGCCGTCTGCGGATCGATCTGCTCCCCGAGGTCGAACTCCCGACGCTGACGGTTTCCACGAGTTACGAGGGCGCGAGCCCCGAGGTGATGGAGAGGCTTGTCACGCAGATCATCGAGGAGATCCTGGCCACTGTTCCCGGGATCGAAGAGATGAGCTCATCGTCGTCCGAGGGGAACTCGTCGGTGAGTGTCACATTCGCGTGGGGGACCGACATTGACATTGCGGCGACCGAGGTCCGTGCGAAGCTCGAAGACGAGCTGAACGAACTGCCCGACGACATCTCGCGCCCGACGATCAACGCGTTCGATGTCAACAGCTTCCCGGTGGTGATCTTGGGCATCTCGAGCAAGGTCGATCCGGTGGAGCTGACTTCGCTCGTGGAGGAGCAGGTGCGCTACCGGTTCGCTCGCTTGCCCGGCGTGGCTCAGGTCGATCTGTGGGGCGGCTACGACCGCGAAGTGCGCGTCGAGCTAGATGCCGAGCGGATACGGTCGCTCAACATCCCGCTTAACGACATCCTGACGGCGATCCGTGACGCGAATCTCGATCTGCCTGCGGGCGAGATCGAGTCGGGGCGGTACGAGGTCACACTGCGAGCGCCGGCCGAGTTCCGTTCTCTGGACGAAATCGAAGAAACAGTGGTGTCATTGCGCGATGGGGTTGCGGTCACACTTGGGCAGATCGCGACCATCAATGACACGTACGAACGCTTGTCGAGGAACGTACGCGTCAACGGCGAGCTCGGCCTGCGCGTGGCGATCCGCAAGCAAGCGGATGCGAACACGGTCGAGGTTTCCAACGCGATCCTGGGCGAGATCGAACGCGTCAATCGTGACTTCTCGCAGATCCAGATCGTCCCGGTCAGCAACCAGGGCAATTTCATCGAGCGTTCGATCCAGAATGTCGGCAACACCGTGCTCTACGGTGGTGGGCTCGCGATACTTGTTCTCTTGGCTTTCCTCCGGAGTGTGCGCAGTACGGCAGTCATTGCGGTCGCGATCCCGATGTCCGTTATCGCCACGTTCGCGATGGTGTACTTCGGCGGGTTTACGCTGAATCTAATGACGCTTGGCGGGCTCGCGCTCGGCGTCGGGATGATGGTCGACAGTTCGATCGTGGTCCTCGAGAACATCTACCGCAAGCGTCGCGAGGACGGGCTTCCTTCGGTCGAGGCGGCGGTGTCCGGGGCACGCGAGGTTGGCGGGGCTATCCTCGCGAGCACGCTGACTACTCTTGTAATTTTTCTCCCGATTGTCTTCGTGCGAGGCGTCTCGGGCGTGTTGTTCCGCGAGCTGGCGTACGTCATTGCGTTCTCGCTGGTCTGTTCGTTGCTCGTCTCGCTCACTTTGGTTCCGATGCTCGGCTCTAAGCTTCTGGTTCGAGACTCAGGTTCGCCCTCCCTGATTTCCAGGGCGGTCGGTTCGGTGCTGAATGCCTTTGATGACGCGTATCGGGATCTTCTCGGGTGGGTGGTGAGGAATCGTGTTGTCACGATTCTGGGTGTTGTCGCGGTGCTTGGCGGTTCGCTCTTTTTGCTTCCGCAGCTCGGGCGTGAGTTTCTGCCGCCGAGCGACGAGGGCGAGATCCGTGTGACCGGGGAGATGGAGATTGGTACGCGCCTCGAGATTGCCGATCGGCAGACGAGGCAGATGGAACATCGCGTGCTCGAGCTGGTTCCCGAGCTCGACTCATGGGTCAGCTCGGTGGGATCGAGCCGATGGAACCCAGGAGGTGGGGCGACCGGTTCAATACGTCTCTCGCTTGTGCCGGCCGCCGATCGGGAGCGATCCAACGCGGAGATCGCTAATGAATTGCGTTCGCAGCTCAGCGGCGCCGTGGCCGGGATGTCGATCCGGGCGCGTGCCTCGCAAGGGCAGTTCGTGATGCAGAGGCTGCTGGGCGGCGACACAGCGATCGTCGTCGAGGTGCGCGGCTTTGATCGTGACATTCTCTCGATGCTGGCCTCTCGCGTGAGCGAAGCGATGGAGGGCATCGAGGGATTGGTTGATATCGATGCGGATTCCTTTGTGGGGACGCCGCAGCAGGAGATTCGGATCGATCGCGCGAAGGCGGCGATCGTTGGTGTTTCGGTGCGAGACATCTCAGAAGCGATCGAGACCGCGATCGCCGGGAGCCAGGCGGGCGAGTACCGCACCGGTGGCAATGCGTATCGCATTCTTGTTCGCCTTGATGAGTCTCATCGTTTGACAATCCAGGAGGTCCTGGACCTCACTGTGCGTTCTGAGTCTGGCGAAGCGGTGGCGTTGCGGAATTTGGTCGGCACGGAGACAGGCCGCGGACCGATCGTGATCCGACGCAAGGACCAGCAGCGCTTGGCTCGAGTGACCGCGGATGTCGCCGGCCGGGATCTGGGTTCGGTTGCGAAAGACCTCGACGTTGCGCTAGCGGGTATCGCGAAACCGATCGGTTATTCGTTTGTACAGGCGGGGACCGTCGCGGAGCAGAGGACCGCCGACCGCGAGATGCTGGTCGCGCTCTCGCTCGCGTTGGTCCTGGTGTTCATGGTGCTCGCGTGTCAGTACGAGTCGTTCCGCTCACCGCTGATCGTGATGTTGAGCGTGCCCTTTGCGGGGATCGGTGTGATTGTGCTGCTATTTGTGACCGATACGACGCTCAACATCCAGAGCTACATCGGATGCATCATGCTCGGCGGCATCGTGGTGAACAACGCGATTTTACTCGTTGATCAGATCGGACGCCTCCGTTCCGAGATGGGCACGACAGCGGCGATCATGGAAGCGGGCCGGCGGCGCTTGCGACCGATCTTGATGACCACGCTGACTACGATCCTCGGCCTGACACCTCTGGCTCTCGGTATCGGCGAAGGAGCGGATGCCCAAGCTCCCCTCGCTCGAGCGGTGATCGGTGGTTTGGTCAGCTCGATGCTGACCACGCTTGTGCTTATCCCGGCGCTGTATTCGCTGAGTCATCGAGAAAGGATGGAGAACCAAGATCAACAGTCAGCGGTATCCGAGAATGCCGTGATCGCCTCTTCGTGAGCGCACAACAAACAGAAGCATTCTCTCGAATGCTCCCGTTTGGTCAGTAGGGATTGTCTGTTTGGTTCGAATGGGCCCTGGTTTCGCCGTCCGATCGTTTACTTCCGCCGGCGTCGGAGCATCGCGGCACCCGCGAGCGGTGTGAAGCTCAGGGCGCTTGGCGACGGGATGGCACCAAAGGTGAACGCCAGGCCGTCGGGCGTGCTTGCTGTTCCGAAATCGAACGCCACGAAGAAGGTTAGTTCTGTGAATGTTCCGATGATCTCGACAGCTCCCGAACCGTTGACTGCGGGGAGGAGTGTTGTTCGCAAGCCGTTTCCGCCGAAGACCGCGAAGTTTCCAGAGATTTCGCCGAAAGTTGCGTTATTGGCATCTGTTGTGAACGAGCGGACAGCTGGACCGCTTCCGTCAAGGCCGGCGATGAGCATGACAGGGTCTGTAACGGAAGTGGCAAAGTTGACTGTGATCGTTGTGCCGGTGAAACCTGGGGGTGCGTTGACAGATAGTCCGCCGAGATTATCGCTCGGAGCGTTATCGACTCGCGAATGATCTGTGAAGGTGTTGCCGGGGAAGCCGCCGCTGCCGCTGAACGGGTTGTCGTTTGTGTTTGCGTAGGCGGTTGCAGTGAAGCTTTCTGAGGTGATTCCTGGGTTGGTGAGTGCCCCGGTGACTGTGACTGTGTTTCCGTCGAGCGAGCCGGTCGCTCCGGTTGGCGACACAGAAGTCCAATCTGTGAACACCACGCCTGCTGCGGCGTGCGAAGCTGTGGCGACACCAAGAAACAATCCGATCTTCAATGTACGTGTGACCATGGTTCTTTCCTCTGTTTTGGGTCAACAAATCGATAGCCATCGAGAACGCCTCGATCGCAAGGACGTATTTGGTTTTTTTGGCATCCCCAGCCTGAGAAAAGAAGAGATCTCAGCGGGTTTGCCTTGGCGTGATCCAGCTCAGCAACACTGCTCTGGTGAGCACCCCGAGTTGCTGAGAAGGCATTCTTCATCTATCAAGCGTTTGTTCACAGGTTGTCTCGAGTGCTTCGCTAAAAATCCGATCATCACAACAAGCTTGACTCGTTGTTCGTATTAGCGTGATTGTCCGGTGCGCACTTCTTTGCCGCCGACATCGATCCCTTTGAGCCCGCCGCGTGTCCACTTGTAGTGTCCTGGGAAGCTCTCGTTGGAATCGTCCCGATCGTTGTCGATCAGTGTTGGTGTTGTTGAGTTTGGTGTTCGTGGATTCCATCCCGGGTTTGTGTCTTCGGGTGCGTACGCTCTTGCGGAGGCATCGAAAAAGAGCAGGGGCTGTTTTTGCCCTGGAACAAAGAAGTACTCGGGGCCTCGGTTTCCGTTGTGATAGACATCTTGGTGATACTTCATGACCTTCTGGCTTGGGGATCTCACCTCGGCGTGCTTGGGGTTGAGTGTGGGAGAGCCAGGGTTCCGGTTGTTGATGTACAAAAGCCGGCTTGGAGAGGAAGGGTCTTGTACCCAGCGCTGCGAAACGACGGACGAGGCGCCGGGAGAAAAGCTGATTCCGGCTTTGATGTCTCTTGATTGAGCGGGATCGATTGCAGAGACAGTGAAGTAGTAGCTCGAGGCGTATGGATAGCGGATTGGAAGTGAAGGGTCGACGGCAACCAATTCTTGGTCGAGTGCGGTGGATGGAGTTGTGGGATCCTTCGATGCGTTGAGCAGGTCGACATCGTGAGGGCAGATGAAAGCGGGATCGGGAATCGTTCGATCGTTATAGCCTGCGAGGGTGAGATGTGAGTAACGTGCGTAGGGGATGAAGGAATCGATGTTGACAGTGAAGGTGGTGTTGTCGGAGTGCTCGCGGATCAGTTGGATTGCTTGCATTGCCGCGGCTTCTTTGTCGTTGGCGGGATTAGCAATGCCGTCGAGTGAAGCATGGTCGTCGGTGTTCCATGTGAATCCGTGGATTCGATCTGAATTATCAACGGCATAAGAGTGCGCGGATGTTCCGACTTGGCGTAGATTCGAGAGGTCAAGAGCATCGCGAGCGGATTGGCGTGCTTTGCTGAGTGCCGGAAGGAGCAGGCCGATCAGTAAGGCGATCACCGCAACCACAACCAGAAGTTCGATGAGCGTGAATGCCTGCGGAGTGTCTCTTGATTTGGCGTATCTGGGGCTTGTCATGGTGTTCTCCTGGGAGGGTGTGCGTGAGAGAACGTCGCGTTTCTGGCGGCAGGTTGATGCAACCATCGTTTGATTTCGGGCACGCACGCTTGGAGTTGGTCAGAGGTGCTTTGGGAAGCCAGAGAGAATCTTGTCCAGGCCACGGAATGGAGCACTGGGTACGCGATCCTTGTGCGATGGACGACAAAGTTGTCTGCTTCCCAATTGAGTTTTTTGGTGACGTTTTCGAGAATCGCCTGATAGTCGGGGTAGAACGGAACGTGTGTATGAGAGAAACCTGAGCCGAGGTGGACCGTGTTCTCTTGGATTGGAAGGGAGATCGTGTGTTTTCCTGCTGGCTTAAGGATGACATCAGACTGGTTCGGCGCGACAATGAGTTCTGGATGAGCGGTATTGATGATGGTTGGATCAACGATGCAATCGTGGATGAGGTTTCGGGCAGGAGTCGACACTTCCGTGAGGTGACCGAAGTGATCATCAAGCGGAACTTCGTGCATAACCGTGCGCAAGATGCATGTCAGAGCGGCGGATTGGCCGAGGCCTTCTGGCTCAGCGAACGAACGAATAAAGCCATCACCACGATTCTCGTGCCAGATCTTTGGCAATGGATTGGTGCAAAATTGTTCGATCAGTTCGATTGGTGGTGTTGAGTCTGTCTCGCTGTTGCTCAAAGGGCGATCGTCGTTGTCCGTGAATCGTGATCGGCCGATTTGCAGAGGCACGTCTGGGCGAAGGC
>JBCDAP010000046.1:0-8159 GCA_039185335.1 Planctomycetota bacterium
ACATGCGTGCGATGGAGACTCAGTTGTCCGAGGTGTAGAAACAGGATCGAGCGGATAACTCATTTGCCCACGCAATGACCGGGCGGCTCAGCTCAACCGAGAACATGGCCCGAAGGCTTAAGATCAACGAGCATACTGATGTGATTTGCGAGTTCGATTCACAAATGAGCCGCTTTTTGAACGAATTTTTGGATCGTTTGGACTTTCCCTCGGCGTGACATCGAAGCCGCCGTAATTTAGAGCTGCCCACTTGGAGAGTTCCTGCCAAAATCCTGCTCGAGATACCGGTCACATGGAGGACTGTTCGCTCATGGTTACCCGACCTGTCACACTCGCTTTCTGCGTCGCTTCCGTGCTTCTCATGGCACCATTGAGTACATCTCAACATATGCCCACAGGCATGTGCTCGAACATGCATACGCATCAGGCACTCCTCGAACTGCTCCCACACGGCGCAGAAGACGCGGCAGCAGTCCAAAGCGGCGCCTGGTCAGACCAAGCAACATGGGGCGGCCAGCTTCCTGCCATGGGCGAATCCATCCTGATTCCTGCGGGTGTCACCGTCATCTACGACGTGAACGATGACAACGATCGGCAAGGGGCGGACACGACTCGTTTTCACACAATCCGTGTCGACGGAAGACTCGCTTGGCAAGCGGACACCTCGACACGCCTGTACGTCGACACACTGTTCAGCTCACCAACAGGTGAGATCATCATCGGTGATGAGTTACAACCTATTGCGCCCGGCCATACCGCCGAGATCGTGATCATCGCAGACACGCCGATGGACCCGTTATTCGACCGAGAGCTGCTCGGACGTGGTTTCATCCCGCACGGCATGACGCATATCACTGGAGCAGAGAAGACACCCCACGCAGCGCTCGCGGGCGATGCATTCCAAGGCAGCACGGTGCTCGAGCTGCGCGAGCCGCCGATCGGTTGGCGCGTCGGCGACCAACTCGTACTCGGCGGGACCTCCTATGACCCAAACGGATCGGACACTGACAACACAAGGTTTCGCGACGAGGTACTCGTCATCGAAGCGATCGATGGACGCTTTGTCACTTTCGCTAACACAGCACCCGGGCAAACAGGATTACGCTGGGACCACGTCAGACCCAGCGGCCGGTTCTTCTCGAACGAAGATTTGACACTGTATGTAGCGAACCTAACGCGCAATGTGGTGTTCCGGTCTGAGCTCGATCCGCAATCACCAGAGGTCACCGACGGTCGCCTTGTTCCCGGGAATGTGATGGATGTTCGCCGCGGACATCAGATGGCGATGCACAACGCGGATCAGGAGTATCGCAACGCGGCGTTCATCGACTTTGGACGCCTCAATAAGGAACACTTCATCGATGATCCCGCAACGAACGTCGACGGCACAGCGGGCACAAACACCAACACGCGCGGCCGCTACGTCATCCACCTCCATCGGAATCTCCCACGTAACAACCAGCCTGTTGATTTCGAAACGTGCTCACCCAGCATCATCTCTGGATGCGTGGCCTGGGGAAGCCCGGGCTGGGGCATTGTTCACCATGACAGCTACGCCATCATCGAAGACAATGTGGTGTTCGACGTGCTCGGGGCCGGGTTCGTACAGGAAGCGGGAAACGAGATCGGAACTTGGAGAAACAACATCTCCATCAAAACAACCGGCGACTCGAATCCCGACCTCACCGTCGAGCCCTTCGGCGACGGCTACAAGCGCGTCACTAACTTCGACTTTGGCTTCAATGGCGAGGCGTACTGGATACAGGGAGCAAGCCAGGTCGAGTTCATCGATAACATCGCGATCTCGGCAGCAGGCGGCGGTGTCGATATCTTCTCAGACGTCGACGCGAACTCGAATCGCGATGCCGCGGTTGTTCCACGTGAGCATCTTCCTCTCGCCAGGCAGCACATCGTGACCGCCGACTCCGGACTCATCACCGTCAATCGTGTGCCGGCAAACACCTTCACGGGCTTCGAAGTGTACAACTCGGACTTTGGGTTGCTGACCTGGAACCACATGCGCAATCAGGGTGAGTGGGTTGGCTACGTGTGCCCGTGCGATGGGAACACCCACCGTGTGTACGCCGTCCTCGAGGACTTCAAGTTCTGGAACATCTACGGCCAGGGCATTCATTTCCAGTACAGCTCCCAGATTGAACTACGAAACGGCATTATCGCGTCTTCCGATCTTGCAACACCAGGCATCAACGACAAGCCAACACTCGATCTCGGGATCAACGGCGACGGTCGCGGATACGGCATCGGGATGAACGGCCCGACCAAACGACTCAAAATTCAGAACGTTGTGGTCGAAGGGTGGCGTTTCGGCGTACGCACACCCCTCGAAGGGCAGATCAACACCGCAGATGGCAGCGTGGGGGACGGCAACGAAAACGCCATGGGATTGCCGCACAGACGATCAGAATTCACCGGACTCAAGCTGGCGAACAACACTAACCACTTCTACCGCAGACAAAACGGCTTTACCCAAATCACAACCTTTCCCAACCACCTCATAATCGCAGACAGTTCCTTCGAGACCGACACTGCGAATCAGCCACCAGTCGCGACCATCACCGCTCAAACACTCTCCCCGAGCGGCACAGTCCGGCTGAGCGGACTTCCCTCGAGCGATCCCGATACTCCTGACCAATACCCGCCCTACGACCCACGCACCGTGCTGAGTAATGATCCAAACAACATTGTTGCTTACGCATGGGATTTAGATTCCGACGGCACCCCGGACGCGTTCGGCGAGACGATCCACGAATTGCTCCCATCCGCTGGCAGCACCGTCACGCTCACTGTCTACGACCACCAAGGCTTGAGCAACTCCACCACTCACCTGATCGAACCGACGAACCCATCACCAGCGTCCGAACTTCTGATTGACTCCGCCTTCGATCGACCTTCCTTCTATCAAGGGATCTACGCACTAGACAGCAGTAACGCAAGCATGGGTTGGCACGAGGCAAGAGCAACACTCCAAGGAAACTCCGTGCTTTTAGCAGGCCAGTACGGATTCTCGAGCATCGCTCAAGCGATCTACTCGAATACCGCGCACCGAGGTGGGCACCGCCTTGCATTCGATTATGAGATTCAGAATGCCGGATCTTTCGAAAACACGCTGACCGTGCACGTCTTCGGCATCAACGGTGAATTCGGCTCGAGGCACGCCGAGGCAGAACCCCGACAACTCTCTGCGATACCCGTTGAAATCGTCCCGCTGTATTCCGAGACCTTCGTAGGCACAACACCGAGCCGAACTATCCAACGTGACATCAACTTTGGCCTCGATGGGTACGACTACATCTACATCGGATTCGCAGGAAACAACGTTTCTAGTGCTATTCCCAATGACCATATCCGTCTCGACAATGCATCCCTCAGAGGAGCCGCTTGTTCGCGGTCAGACCTGGCGATCCCCTACGGCACGCTCACCGCCGAAGACATCGTGCAATTCATCGCACTGCTTCAGAGCGAACAACCCTCTTCGGATTATGACGCAGACGGCCAACACAGCGCACTGGACCTGTTGTACTTTCTTCGCACCGCTTCAACTGCAGAGTGTAACCAATAGCCCCTTTCAATTCAGAAGATAAGTGTATCCTCGCATCGCGGCACTCTCTGTCTGAACAGCGCATGCTATTTTGCTTGATGCTTGCCGACCAAATTTGCTGATCTGCGACATCCTCTTCACCGGTCCCTGCGGATCACCCCTCGCAAGAGTTCAGTAGGATGCGCGGCATGCAGGAGCACCACACAGCAAGCACCCTTGGAGCCATGTTCATGGTTGGTGTGCGCGGTGCCGAGGCGGGGGACGAAATGCTGGAGGCGGATCTCGAGGCGTGTGCCGGTGCGGGGATCACGAATGTCATCCTTTTTAGCGAGCAGGTTCCCGAGGGTGGCGATCGCAATGTCCGTTCACCTGAGCAAGTCGCTCGGCTCACCGATCACATCCGAAAGAAACTCGGCCCCAGTACAGTGATCGCTGTTGATCAGGAGGGCGGGATCGCCACGCGCCTCGGTCCCGAGCACGGTTTCGCCGACACCGTCTCTGCATCTGCGTACGCGGAGATGGACCACGCCGATCGGGCGCGATACGCCGACAGGTTTGTGCGGGACATCGCGGCTGTCGGGATCGACTGGAACCTCGCTCCGTGTGTGGATGTCGACCATGATCCGCCCTGCCCGGTGATCGGCGAGTTGGGAAGGGCATTCTCGATGTCACCATCTGTGGTCATCTCGCGTGCGCGTGAGCTGATTGAGGCTCACGATGAGCACGGCGTCGCTGTTTGTTTGAAGCATTTTCCGGGGCATGGCGCCGCCTCGGACGATTCACACTTCCAGCTGCCGGACGTTACAGAACGGCACCGCGGTGATGTTGATCTCGCACCCTTTCGTGAGCTCTTGCAGGAAGACAATTCCGGTACAGCAAACCGTGCACTGCTGACCGTCATGACAGCTCATGTCCTGCACCGCGAGCTCGATGCGAAACATCCCGCTTCGCTTTCGCACGCCATCACAACCGGCTTGCTCCGTAAAAAGCTGGGGTTTGATGGTGTCGTGATCACCGACTCAATGGACATGAACGCGGTGCGCGAGACGAGGAGTCTGCTCAACGCGTGCCGGAGCGCGATCTTGGCCGGGGCAGACATTATTGTGGATGGGTGCAACGCCCCGATAGGCGATACCGCTTCGGACGTTGCAGAGGTTGTTCGCTCGCTCGAAGAAGAAGCTCGGAATGACGAGACCCGTCTGCGATGTATGATCGAGCAAAGTGCCCCCCGGCGAGCGATGTTGTTGCGTGCTCTTGGTCGGCGTGCGGATCCTCGCGAGACCCTTTCAGACTCATCTCTCTAAAGAAGCGGTGCCCCTAATGCCTCGAATCGCGTTTCTCTCGACAATCTTCGTGTGTGCATTGTTCCCGTGCTGGGCATTCTGCGATGGGTCAGCCCAGGCAGAAAATGGTGAATCCGGCGAAGCCTGGTCGCCCGCGACCTACGCGTGCGGGCGGGTTGGGGCTGACACCCCAATTCGTGTCGATGGAGTTCTCGACGACGCGGCCTGGGAAGAGCAACATTGGACGGGCAGCTTCGTCGACATCGAAGGCAGCAAACGGCCCAATCCTTGGTACGACACCAAGGTCAAGATGGCCTGGGACAACGAGTACATCTACTTTGCCGCGGAGATGGAAGAGGAAGATCTGTGGGCGACCTACACCGAGCGTGACTCGATCATCTATCACGAAAACGACTTCGAAGTGTTCATCGATCCTGATGGTGACACGCATCTGTACGCCGAGTTGGAGATCAATGCGCTCAACACGGTGTGGGACCTGATGCTGGTCCGCCCGTACCGCGATGGCGGACCAGCAGTGCACAGCTGGGATATCCCCGGCCTCAAAACAGCGGTACATCTCCGCGGCACACTGAACGATCCGAGCGACCGCGATGAGGGATGGTCTGTCGAGATCGCGATCCCGTTCACAGCGCTCGCTGAGCTCACCAGCTCTGATTGCCCGCCCAAGCCCGGCGACCGGTGGCGCATCAACTTCTCGCGTGTGCAGTGGTTGCTCAACCCGCGAGAGGGCGGCTACGACAAACAAGTCGACAAAAACACAGGAAAATCGCTTCCAGAACAGAACTGGGTATGGACACCCCAGCGCGTGATCGCGATGCACGAGCCGGAATACTGGGGATTCGTGGAGTTTCGAGAGCAAGGGGATACCGACCGGGAAGTCGAGATCAGGCCAGAAGATCGAGCCCGGTTTGCGCTCCGCACAGCGTATGACACGGCGCGTGCTTCGAGTGCAGAGAGTGTAACGGGCGTGCCCCGCCCTTCGATGCTTCCAACAGGGTGGCTGTGGCCGCCGGACGTGGACTCAGGAGCGGGTTGGTTCCGGCTCACCATGCACGACGGATCCGGGCGTTCTCTGTGGATTGATCACGAAGGCGCGATGGGCGAGGAAGCACCGAAAGAAGAAGAGCCAGGCTCTTGATGCACGGCATCGATTGGGCCATTGTTCTTATTGTTTTTTTGGCGATCGTGGGCCTGGCGGCTTACGGCCGGGCGCTCATGAAGGACGTCGCAGGCTACCTCGCCGCGGGACGTACTGCCGGCCGGTATCTGCTTACCGTTTCAACCGGCGCATCGATGGTGGGCGCGATCAGTATCATCGGTCTCTTTCAACAGAACCAAACAGCCGGATTCGTCATCCAGTGGTGGGAGCCACTTGTATCGATCGCGATGGTGCTAGCGATGCTGACCGGGTGGGTTATCTATCGCTTTCGTCAAACTCGATGCCTCACACTGGCTGAGTTCTTTGAACGCCGGTACTCACGCCGTTTTCGTATCTTCGCGGGCTTGGTGGCGTTCGTCTCGGGTATGTTGAACTTCGGTATTTTCCCATCGGTAGGCGCCCGCTTCTTTATCTACTTCTGTGATCTGCCGGCGGTCTTTCAGATTGCTGGTATCGAACTCAGCACATACGTCACACTCATGGCCTTGCTGCTGTCTGTGTCACTCGGAATCGTGCTAGTCGGTGGCCAGGTCTGCGTTCTGCTGACAGACTTTGTGCAAGGGTCATTCACGAACGTCTCTTTCGTTGTCCTTACGGTCTTCTTGCTGAGTGTGGTGGACTGGTCGCAAGTCACCCAGGTCTTGACATCAACCGATCCAGGAGTTTCCAAGATCAATCCTTTTGATGCGGGTGAT
Source organism: Planctomycetota bacterium (assembly GCA_039185335.1). Lineage (GTDB taxonomy): Bacteria > Planctomycetota > Phycisphaerae > Phycisphaerales > UBA1924 > JBCDAP01. The sequence goes on from JBCDAP010000046.1 coordinate 6,718, forward strand.
GTCCAGGACTTCAATCTGCAGTACTTCATGATCGGGCTCGTAGGCTATCTGTACACCCGCATGGCATGGCAGGGTACGCAGGCGTACAACGCTTCGGCGAGTTCTGCGCACGAAGCAAAGATGGGTGCGGTTCTCCAAATATGGAACGACATTGGCAAGATGATGTTTACGACCATCCTGCCCGTGCTCACATTCGTCCTCCTGCATCATTCTGAGTGGGGACGCGTACAAGACGGCGTTGATCGCACACTCGGGGCGATCGATTCGGAGCAAATCCGTAATCAAATGAGCGTGCCGGCAACACTGCGAGAGGTACTACCGATGGGATTGCGCGGAATGATGGCCGCGATGATGCTCGGAGCGTTTATCTCGACACACACCACATACATGCACAGCTGGAGCAGCATCTTTATCCAAGATGTCGTGCTCCCGCTGAGGAAGCGAGGAACAAGGCTGACCCAGCGAACACAACTCTTCTTGCTCCGCATTTCTGCTCTGGGCGTTGCGTTGTTCGCGCTTGTGTTTAGCGCTTTTTATGCCCACTCCGATGCGGTTCTTCTCTACTTTGCGGCGACGGGTGCGATCTTCGTTGGTTGGTCCGGCGCGGCGATCATCGGAGGCCTGTACTGGGATCGAGGGACAACGCGTGGGGCGTGGGTTACCGCGATCGCTGGCATCGTTTTCGTGTTCGCCGGGCTGATCTTGCAGCAAGCGGATCGCGGTTGGCAAGAAAACGGCGTCGCGTTCTTCGGGCTGCTCGATGGATTCGAAAAAGAACGAATTGAAGCACTAGCCACAAGCATGAATCATCTGCTTCCAAACGGTCAGCAACTGTGGGGTCTCACAATGCTGATCTGCGCACTGCTCTACGTTGGCGCATCGTTCCCGTGGAATCAAAGATTCGACTTAAATGGACTGCTTCATCGAGAGCAAGAAACCACGCTAACACACACCAAAGTGAATAACGATGGCTCATCGCGTCTTTCATCTGCCCTGCGCCTTATTGGTGTGACTCCGGAATTCACCGCACGAGATCGCTTGCTCTATCTCGTGACCATAGTCTTTAATGGCGCATGGATCGTTGTGCTCGTAGCCGGCTCGCTGTACGTCGGATGGCATGTCTACATCCAAGAAAAGGACGTGCGAGATCTCGACCCTGCCTGGATGACTTTCTGGCGCGTTAAAGTGTGGATCATGGTAACCGTCTCCACTACGGTGACGATCTGGTTCCTCTTCGGCGGGTGTGGAAACATTATCCAGATGCTCCAAACGCTGCGCAAGCGAGAAATCTCTCAAAGCGATACGGGAATCGTGAATGATCAAAGCAACACAGGCAACCCGAGCAAAGCAAGGACACCACGCGATGCACCGTGACGACGCGAATCCCATCATCAAACCAAAGGATGTGCCACCCTTTCTGCCCGCGATGCGAGATGTCTCGA
>JBCDAP010000047.1:0-8154 GCA_039185335.1 Planctomycetota bacterium
CTTTCGAGTCCACTGGATGGTGCTTGCCGTCCGTGACGAGTACACGAACACCCATCACGGGATAGCCCGCGAGCACGCCTTCTTCCATTGCTTGGCGGATGCCCTTCTCGATCGCCGGCATAAATTGGCGCGGGATCGAACCGCCGACAGTTTTGTCGATGAAATCTAGTCCGTGCGCCGGGAGCCCGCGTTCGTCGAGCAAAGGTTCGACCGTCAGATGGACTTCTCCAAACTGTCCCGCCCCGCCGGTCTGCTTCTTATGCCGATGCTGAGCACTCGCAGACTTGGAAATGGTTTCTTTGTACGCCACACGCGGTGGCTTCGAGTCGAGCTCAACCTTAAACCGATCGTGCAGCTGCTCGAACAGCACACGGAGATGCAGCTCACCCATACCACGGGCGACTGTCTCGTTCGTTGCGCTGATGCGCTCAACGATAAATGTTGGATCCTCTTCCATCAGTTTGTGGAGCGCCGAACCCATTTTGGTTTCGTCGGAACGAGACTTCGCTTCAACAGCGAGCCCGTACATAGGCTTGGGCATTGGGAGAGGCTTAAAGGAAACATGATCGAGATCATGGCTCGCATGGATCACATCACCCGGCTTCAGCTCTTCGATCTTCGCGAGCGCGATGATGTCACCCGGAATCGCCCGCTCGACCTCGTGATGATCCTTGCCCTGCAGCTTATAAAGGTGAGCGATACGAACAGGCTTCTTTCCATCACCGATGTACAACGAAGCTCCGGGTGTGAGCGTGCCCTGATGAACACGAACCATCGCGAGTTTGCCAACAAAGGCATCTGCGGCAACCTTAAAAACGTGCCCAAAGACATCAGCGTTCTCGTCCTCGTTTGCGTGCCACTCCTTGGGCTCGTCGCCCTCCTTCTCGGTAATCAGGAACGGGCGGGGATTGCCCTCCAGCGGGCTCGGGCTCAACTCGGCCATCAAATGCAGCAGGTCATCAAGCCCCGCACCGGTCTTGGCACTGACGAACAACACCGGAATGATGTGGTTCTCGCGAAGGCACATCTCGAACGCATCGTGCAGCTGCTGCTTGTCGAGTGATTCGCCCTGCTCGAGATAGACCTGCATGAGATCGTCGTCGAGTTCGACCACCTGATCAATGAGCGCGGTGTGCGCATCAGCAGGTGAGCTGAAAGCGGTCTCTCCTTCACTCTTCTCCCAAACATCAACAACATCGGATCCGTCGGGCGTTGGTAGGTTGATCGGCAAACACTCGGGCCCAAAGGTCTCTTTCAGCTGATCGAGCAAACCTTCGAGCGGACCGACACCTTCGTCAATCTTGTTCACGATGATCATTCGCGGGAGATTTCGCTGCTTTGCGATCCGCATCAGTCTGCGTGTCACTGTCTGGATGCCCTTGTCAGCGCCGACCACAACCGCAGCTGTTTCTACGGCGGGAAGAACCGAGATCGCCTGACCGATGAAGTCCGCCGTGCCGGGCGTGTCGATCAGATCGAAGTTCTTTCCCTCGTGGTCGATGTTGACAAAGGCAGCGTTGAGCGAATGCGTGTGACGCTTCTCGAGCGTCTCGAAGTCGCAAACGGTCGTTCCATCCTCCACGGTGCCGGCGCGTCCGATGAGCCCGACTCGGTGGAGGATGGCTTCAACCAGGGTGGTTTTTCCGCTGCCTGCGTGTCCGACGAAGGCGATGTTCCTGATGTTGGCGGTTGTATCGGAGGGCATGGCCCACAGCTCCTTTCGCGTGACGCGGGGAGCCGGGTCGAGGGGCGGCGCAAACGATGCGGGGCCGATCGGCCTGGCGCTGCCGCGCCAATGCCAATGGTGAAACTTCCCAAGTGTACACGCACCCGGGAGATCCCCCAAACCAAGATCGTCGTCCGTTGCGAGTTATCCTTCGAGCGGCGTCGCTGTACCGCTCACGCCGCGGAGCGCCTGCCTCGTCTCTTCACGCACAAGAGCGCCTTCGAGGGTCTGCAAACCAGCAATCAGACGGTGCGCTGTCGAGGTATCGGTCCCGAGAACGCGATATGTCCGCACACGACCCGAACGATGAAGCACGATCGCGCAGCGATCCTCCGACATCATCTCCGCATCGATCCCGTGAAGTGGCTCGTTGATGAGTACCCCCCCGCCTGATGGATCTTTCCCCTGCTTGCCTCTCACCACCACCAGCAGGCGTGTATCGGTAAGAACCATCACCCGCAGTCTGGGAGCCTGCATGGCGATCGCCGCGAGCGAACCCGCCACCGGAATCATGCCCACGATTGCCAGCATCGCGGTGTTGTGGGGGCTTCCCGATCGCTCGACCGCAGCCCACCCCACCAGACGTTCCCCGGGCATCATGGTTGAGCGGAGCAGACCGCGCAGCTCGAACGGCCCAAATCCCCCCGAGACAAACTTTGCCATGCTCGAACCCATGCACGCTCCCGGGTGCCCGACACTATCCTGATATGCGTGGCCAAACGAACCTCATCGACCAAATCCGCAGCCGCCTCCGGCCCGTCACCCGATCATCCGGTTGTCATCCTGCACGGCAGGGAATCGTTTCTGCGATCACTCCATCTGGAGAAACTGAGAGAAGCCCTCGAAGAACGAGGAGAACCCGTCGACACCATCACGTTCGATGGGAACTCTGCTGCGGTTGCCGAGGTTCTTGATGAATGCCGATCGCTGGGCCTGATGGGCCAACACAAGCTGGTGATCGTCGACGCGGCCGATGAGTTCCTCAAGAAAGGTGACGGCGATACCGCCCACCGACGGTTGCTCGAACGTTACGCAGAATCACCCGAAGCTGGCGCCAACCTTGTTCTGGTTTCTGACAACAAACTCGTCGGGAACATCGTGAAGACGGTCCAGAAGATCGGCTCGGTCACCGACTGCGCCACGCCCAAGCCAGAGCAGGCCGCCGGGTGGCTGCTGAACCGTGCCACGAAACTCGAAGGCATCACGCTTGACCGCAGAGCCGCAGCGGCTCTGGTGGACCGGCTGGGCCCATCGCTTGGTCGTCTCGCTTCCGAACTCGACAAACTCGCCGCGGTCGCTGAAGGTCGAGGCGAATCGACCATCGACCAGGCCCTCGTAGACGAGTTGGTCGGCCTTTCCCGCGAAGAGCAGGCGTGGTCGCTCCAGCAGCCGCTCTTGTCAGGACACGCCCAGCCCGCGCTGATGGTGCTTGATGAACTGCTGACTGTCTCACGCCAGCCCACGGTCTTGATCCGATTCGCGATGACCGACCTCGCCCGAAAGCTGCATGCAGCTGCGCAAGGTTTGCGCCAAGGTGAAAACCCAGGCACGCTCGCGAAGTCGCTTCGTCTCTGGGGACCCGCTCAGCGCTCGATTATGAGCGTTGCAGGGCGGGTTGATCCGGGTGCCTTGGCAAGCCTGCTGAGTGAGTGCGTCGAGGCAGACTTTCGCGGGAAGACCTCTCAGGGCGACGAACGCCGGTCGCTTGAGGCGTTGACTGTTCGCTTTGCAAGCGTCTGCCGGTCGTGAGCCGATGGTGATCTTGGTGGAATCGAACTCCCGGACGCGGAGCGTCCGTTGCATCAACGCAGGAAGCACACGATGCCAAGGCTCTTCTCTTCTTCTGTTCTGATTGTTCTTGCGGCTCCCCTCGCGCTCATCGCGGGGTGCGTCAGCGATCGGGGACAAAGCCATGACCCGCTCTCGGTCGGATTGGTCGACCCGGGAGGGCACTCAGGCTCGCTCTTCAACGACCCGTTATTCAAAGAGGACCTCGCCGAATCGGGTATCGGTCTCTCCGAGTCCTCCACCGGGACACGCCCGGATCCACGGCGGACGATCACAACAGAGCCTTCTGTTGTTGCCAACGCGGGGCAAACGGTCCACGAAGTCGATACGGAGTCTCTTTCGGAACTGAACAGCGTCGCCCCTCCCGGTTCATTCGCACGCACCGCCGATGGAGCGACAACGCGTCAGACAATCACGCGCCGTGATCTTCCCCGCGATCAACGGCGCTCACAGCTCGCGGGCGAGCTAGCTGCGATTTTGCGTGACGAGGCCGAGGGCGCACCTTCGCCGGCATCGGTCCTCGCGGCCCTCGCCGCTCTCGAGATGATCGAGCCCGGGGTCTTTCATTCGCACGTCGGTGATCTCGAGAACCAATCCACGGCATCGCTCTTGTCCTCGCGCGAGATCAAGACCCTCGCGACCATGCAGGCTTTCTTTGCGAATACACGCGAGCATCTCGAAGCAACAGGCAATGTCATGGGCCTCGCCGAGGACATCAAATCGCTGTCTGATGAATTCGCCGCTCTGCATCCACTCCGTATCCCTAAGGCAGCGTTGGCCACGCGTGTTGCAGGCTTCGGCATTTACGAGCAACTGCAAACGTACAGCGGCACTTACAAGCTCCTCTCCGGTCGTCCGCACACGGTGCTGGTGTATACGGAGATCGAAAACTTCACCCCTCGCGAAACTGCGGATGCATCCGGGCAAAGCTTCGCAACAGAATTAGAGCTCGAATTGCAGCTGTACACCGCGTCAGACCAGGGAGATCTTTTGGTCTGGAAGACAACACCGCAGCTTACCGAAGATCTCTCTGCCAATCGGCGGCGAGATTTTTATCTTGTCAACAAAATCACGCTGCCTCGAACACTCACGGTCGGTTCGTACACGATGAAAACGATCGTGACTGATCGGAACAACCCAGACGCCGTCGCGGAAGTCATCATCCCGATCGACCTGGTCGCGGACCGAAGTGCGCTGACCGGAAGATAGCGATTCGAAATTCGAGAGAGAAACCGAGCGTTGTGCCGCACGGACCAGAATCACTCTGGTACCCTCCTGCCCATGCACCGACTCCCCACCGATACAGACAATGGCATGCTGCTGATCATGTCCGGCCCGTCGGGTGTTGGGAAGACCACGATCGCGCGAGCGATCGAACGGACCATCGCGGATGCGGTGTTCTCGGTTTCGGCGACGACCCGCCAACCACGCCCGGGGGATACCGAGGGTGTGGACTACTATTTCTTGGCTCCGGATGAATTCGAGCGCCGCGTGCAAGCCGGCGAATTCCTTGAACACGCGGAGTTTGCGGGCAATCACTACGGCACGCTGCGTGCCCCGGCCGAAGAACAGCTCCGCCGAGGTCGCCTGATGCTTTTGGACATCGATGTCGAAGGAGCAAAGCAGATCAAAGCGCAGATACCGGATGCGTTCGCGATCTTCATCCTTCCGCCGAGCGAGGACGAACTGCTCAAGCGTCTCCGTGAACGCAAATCGGACTCGGAAGAAGCAATCACCAAGCGGTTCGAGGTCGCTCGACACGAGATTGCTGAAGCCAAACGGTCTGGTGCGTACGACGCGTTTATTGTGAACGACACGCTGGAACGAGCCATCGAAGAGGCTCTGAGCCTGATCACCGCTGCCCGCAAATAGTATTCCTCATGTCGAGCACTTCAGTGTGTTGAGCTCGACCGAATCCGCATCAAGCGCTCGCGACCTCTTGCGGCTCGCCTTTGTCGTCGCCTTCCTTCTCGGCCTTCGGATAAGCAACCCGGCCGTGGTAGATACCGCAAAGACTCTTCGTGATCGAATCCTCGATCGCGCTCAACTCGCGAAGGGTGATGCGTGATTCGTCGAACTGCCCATCGTTGAGATACTTGCGCCCGATCTCGCGGACAAGCGCGCTGATGCGTGCTGGTGTCGGTTCGGCCATCGCGCGCGTCGCGGCCTCCACCGAATCCGCGAGCATCAGGATCGCTGCTTCCTTCGTGCGAGGCTTCGGACCTGGGTAGCGATACTCGATCTCGCTCGGCCCCTCGGCGTCTCCGCCTTCTTCCGCCTGCTTCTTGGCACGGTGGTAGAAGTATTGAACCAGCGTCGTACCGTGATGGCTCTCGATGTAATGGTGCAAGCTGCGAGGGAGTCCGGCTTCCTTCGCGAGCTCGATGCCGTCTTTCACGTGAGCCACGATCACAAGCACGCTCATCGCAGGGCTCAGACGTTCGTGGATGCCGCGCTGCACGCCGGTCTGGTTCTCAACGAAGTAGCCGGGCTTGTTCATCTTGCCGATGTCGTGGTACATCGCGCCGACATAGACGTGCATCCCGTCGGCACCGATCGACTCGGCGGCCGCCTCGGCGATGATCGCCACCGTGTGCGAGTGATTGAACGTGCCGGGCGCCGTCTGCTGGAGCTTCCTGAGCAGCGGGTGAGAACTGTCGCGCAACTCGGACAGGGTCATGCCCGTGGTGATGTCGAACGCTCGCTCGACCGTAGGCAGGATCACAAGCGTAATGGCGGAAGCGAGGAAACCCGCGAGGCCTGCACCGCTCGAGTCGATCAGGATCTCGCGAACAACCGCGCCCGAAACACCGCGCAACACGATCGAGACCGCGAACACCGTGACGAAGAGGGCCACCCCAACCACAAGCCCACCGCGCAGCACATCACGCCGATGACGCGTGTCCGCGGATTGCCAAGCACTGACGATCGCACCAACCATCGCCGCAGCGAGGTAGCCCGGTGGAAGATTCAGTGTGAGCGCAATCAGCACTGCGACCACTGCCGCGACCATGACAGCGATGCGTCTGTCATACGCGGTCACAATGATCATCGCGACGAGCATGACCGGGCCGAGCGTCGCCGCCCAAACAAGACCTGGAGCGGTCGTGGCCCACCAGCACGCGATCGCAAACGCGGTGACCACGGTTGTTGCGATCGCCCCTGCACGACCCGGATGCTTCGCAACACGTGGGTAGTACGTGTAGACGTAGCCACCGAGCAGGATCGCGAGAACTGTCACAATCGCCAGCGTTCCAAAGATGCGGACCGCTTCACCGCTGGCGGTTCTCGCTTCCTGTATCGCCGCGGCATCAAGCTCGGCACGCTGGATCTTCTCGGTTGTCAGGCGCTCGCCTTCGATGTACACCGGTTGACCCGCGAGATAGGTCACCTTCACGGTAGCCACGTTCGCCGCGTTCTTCTCCATGAGCGAATCGGTCGCTTCTTTATCAAACACCGCCATAGGCGAGTCGATGTTGGCGACGCGTCGAGCAAAGAGCTCTGCTTCGAGACCAACCGCGCCTGCAGAGCGGGCCACCTCGCGCAGCATTTCGATGACCTCTTCGCTTGTTGCGCTCATAGCATTCGAGCGGTGCAATTCGCGAGGCCCGCTGTCGACGTAGTTCACCACGATGACAGATGAAGGCGACGCGAGCACCAGCCCGTACTCTTCGCTGCTAAGAGTCACTCTAGAACGAAGATCGCGGACAAAGCGACGGACATGCGACTCCCAATCTGGTGCCATGCCATCTTCGCCCACCATCGAGCGCACCAGATCGAACCCTTCCTCCGTGAGCGCGTAAGACGAGATGATCTCGGGTGCGACATCGCCGAACGACTCGGCCGCGGCAAGCGTCTGCGGCAGCGCGAGCAAGGCGCCCTCCACATCGCTCATCAGCTCCGCGTTCGCAAAGTACACGCGCGGTGACCGTCGCCTCGCATCTTCACGATCTCGTTCGGTCGCGACCTCGTCATCAAAGCTCACGTCCATCGAATGCAAGCGTGTTTCGGTCGCAAGCCGACCTTTGCCGAGCAGCAGCGATTCACCGAAACCCAGCATCAACGCGACCGAGATCAGCACACCCGCAACGAGGATCAACGAGATCGGGAGCGAGTGAGGCGTCAGAACGAACTCGCGCCATCCGGCCACACCGCGTGCCGAGAGGCGAGAACGCCAGCCTCCGCCCGCGCGTTTCCCGCGGGAGATCGCCTTGGAGGTTTTGGGCTCAGGCATCGTCGCTTCCCATCTCCTGAGAGAGTGTTTCCGTCGGCCGCCCTTCGTACGCCTCGATCACACGCTGAACGAGGTCGTGCCGAACAACATCGGCTCGTTCTAACGGACACATCGATACACCCTTGACCTTTCGCAAACGCTTTGCCGCATCAAGGAGCCCGCTCTGCATCCCCTCGGGCAGATCGATCTGGGTCGGATCGCCCGTCACAATCGCCTTGCTGCGCTGCCCCATTCGTGTAAGGAACATTTGCATCTGTGTAGGTGTCGTATTTTGCGCTTCGTCCAGGATAATGCACGCATCGTTCAAGGTCCGCCCGCGCATATATGCCAGCGGTACGATCTCCACGACATCGCTCGCCATAAACCGGCGAACCACATCGAAATCCATCATGTCATGCAACGCATC
>JBCDAP010000048.1:0-8151 GCA_039185335.1 Planctomycetota bacterium
CCAAAACTCCTCGGAACGCTCCTCGAGCTGCTCGGTGCCTTCGGTCTCTTCGAGCACGTGATAGTCGCTAAACCCGAGGTTGGACATCAGCTCGCGGATGCCCGCGGAAGGCGTGCTCGAAATGCCAAGCATGTTCGCGGTAGACGCATCAAGGGCCAGCTGATCTGGGGCAAGACTGTTGGGCCCACTGTCGTGATAAGCACCGCCACCATCGCTCAACAACCTCCAGCCATCTCCTCCCACCTGTGAAGTACTAAAACGAAGCTCGGGCTCGCCGTCAACGATCCGCATCGCGAGCCAATACTTGCTCCTTGCCATCGAATACACGACCGGCTTGGCCACTTTGGCATACCCGCCATCGATCACAAACCCCTCGGCATGACCAAGACGCAAAGAGATCTGCTTCTCGTCGACAACATCATCGCCGATATCGAAATTGTTGAGATCGCTCGTAAAGCCCATGATTGCATCGGGATGGAAAACCAGGTTGGGCTCAGGAGTCACGAACGGGAGGAATGCCCCGCCGTCCATTGCGTTCTTGACCCAGAAAATGATGCGACGTCCCTTGTCAACCTCGTCTTCAAAGATGGGGCCAATATCTTCGGTGGTCCACACACCATCAAAGCCGGCGTACCAAGGGGTCGTGCAGTCATACTCAATCAGCACAATGTTCGTATCACGCTTGGCGGGATCAACAATCCAGATTTGCTCGCCAGCGGCGTTCTTGGTCGCGATCAGATCATCAAACGTCGAATCGACATCATCGAAGAGCATGCCGAGAGACTCAGGCCAGAAGGTCACGGGATCATCACTCGCCGTCTGATCCCAACCGAACAGGCCTTCCATATCGACCTTATAGATCTTGACGAGATCCTCGGGGAGCGACTTCACCTCATCGGTGGCCTTGTTCTTCTTGAGGTCCGGCACGCCGCCCACGACGCTGCTGGTCGCTTCCACCTTGCCGCGTGAGATCGAAAGAATCTGGCTCTTGCTGTACGTCGTGATCGCAACAGGGAATCCCGGACGATGCAGCTCGAAACGAACCTGCGTGTCGGTCTCTTCCAGCACGCGTCCGCGGAAGGTGCGGCCATCCTGGAAGACAATCTCATCGAGCACTTCGGGTACCGCTTCTTTGTCAACATCCTTCGCGCGCGTCAACTGGGCGTTCGCTGTGGCGTTGAAATCGATGCCGGCAAGCATCGCGGTTCCGCCCGCGATCAAGCCGAGTGCCAGGGTCCGCATTAGAGTGTTCTTGTTCACTGCTTGTCCGTCCTCAATTGATGACGCCTTCGATGATCGATCAGCTGCCAAGGCCACAGACCACGCGGATCCGTGAGCACCAGGCCCGGCCCCAAACTCCGGATGCGCGGGGCCGCTTTATAGATGTACAAAACACTGTATCCCAAGGTTTCATTCCTGGTCCGCGGCAGGAACATCAAGCTTCTTGATCAATTCTTGGGCCTCTTGGATCGTCCGGACCCGCCCCTCGAGCTGCTCTGTCTCGAGAGCACCCAAATATCGACCAAACTTCGGACCAGGCCGCAAGCCCATGTTGATCAGATCATTCCCATCGAGAAGCACGACAGGCTGGAGGCCAATGCCGTCAGAAATAAGCGATTCCACGTCCAAGCGAACCTCGGCCGAGACGTTGGGCGCATGCCCGCTCACGATCCGCACGGCGGACTCGAAACCAACACTCCTCGCCAGGCGCTTGCGTGTCGCGACACAAGCCTCCTCCCACTGCCCAGCATCCATCACGCCGATCAACTCCAGCACGCGCGACATGGTCTGCGTGTCATCGTTGCTGAGGCATAACGAAGCTCGCCAACCTGCCACGACATCGCCTGACTTGCCCGGATCATGACCGTGCCGCCCGTAGGCCCAAGCCGCCAACGCCTCGGCAGACGCCGAGTCATCGCTCAACAGTTCCATCGCCCGAAGCGGTGCCTCAGGCATCGTCACCTCACCCAACGCCGGCGCATCAAGACCGAGCTGCTGCATCAGCATCGCGGCCCGAACCCGTCCAGGGTGACCCATCATTTTTTTCATTTCCTCGCCAACCCGCTCTCGGCTCACGCCGCTGAGCTCCGAAGAGTGCAAACGGATCGCTTGAGCCGTGTGCTCCTCGATCTCGAAACCCAATCTCGAGGCAAACCGGACCGCGCGCAGCGCTCGCAGATGATCTTCACCGAGGCGGTCCTTCGGATCGCCCACAGCACGAAGAATCCGTTTCTCAAGATCTGCAACACCGCCCACGTGATCGACCACCCGGCCGATCGGGCCAGCTTCTTCATCGAGCGGATCAAGAAACAACGCATTGACCGTAAAGTCACGCCGACGCGCGTCCGAAGGCCCATCGGCAAACTCCACCTTGTCCGGACGCCGACGATCTGAGTACTCGCCATCAGAGCGATACGTCGCCACCTCGATCCAATGTCCACCCACGCGGACCTGCATCACAGCGAAAGCCTTGCCGACCTCCCATGCCTCTTTAAAAAGACGGCCGACCTCGTCGGGCATCGCCGAGGTGACCACATCGAAGTCTTTCGGCTCCAGCCCGAGCAGTTCATCGCGCACACATCCACCCGCGAGCAAGGCCTCATGCCCTTTCTCGCGGAGCGTCTTGATGATTTCAATGGCAGCGGACCGCTCTGTCATCGGCATGGACGGATCCTCAGGCATCTCTCGCCACGCCGGATTCTGCGTAGAAAAAACCGCTCAGACTCAGCGCGCCTTGCGATTGCCGGTCTTTGGAAGACCCACGACCCGCTTCTTCTCGGGGTCGTAGTTCTTTGTCTCTTGGAGACGCTCGATACGCTCGGCACGAGTCAACACGTTGCGGTGCTGAGTCAACGAACCAGCGGTCTTGAGAGAAGAATGGAGGCTCATGGCGGTGCTTCCTGATGGTCGCAAGCAGCGAATGGTCTTGATCAATCGAATATCCGCTCACCCAGCGGAAGGGGAAGACTGTAGCCCAAGCACCCCGGCCGCTCAAGCCCCGGATCGAAAGACCTCATCGCGTGAATTTCTTCAGATATAGGCTCTCGAAGTCGGTCGCCCCGCCCTGGCTGTCGTAATCCCTCCCCAGAGCCTTCAACTGGCGTTCCAAACGCATCCGAGGCGGATCGCTGAGCGTTCCAGAAGCGAATCCGCGGAGAGCCACGACGTCCGCGAGACCTCGCGAATTGACCGACAATCGGGCCGCCGAAATCCCATTCTCCACCAAGAATTGAGCCACCTTCTCGGCTTCGCCCCGGCTCAGATGGACCACAACGAAGTAGTTCATCCCGTCCACTCGGGGATCGGACGACGGGCCATCGACCAGAAACAGCGTCGGCGAGGACGGATCCTCCGTTGGAACATTCACCTCATAATCCACAAAGGGACCCGACGGCACGATTGACTCGATCGCGTCGGTGTTGCCCTCTTCCTCGCCTCGGAGCACATCATCAATCGTGGTCTTCGTCTGCTCAGAGAGCTGATTTAGAGGGTCCTGAACAATCGGAGCCGCCTCGCGCAAAGCTTGCTTCAATTCCTGATTTTCGACCTGCAACGTACGCATTTTTTCTTCCGCCTCTTGGCCTCGGACGGCACGCCCGCCCAGGTACGCACCGATCATCAACGCCAAGACCACAAAGGCCCCAAAGAACACATAGCCAACAGGAACACGAAGCGCCTGCCCCGGAGCGATCCCGAGAATCCGATCTTCATCCACCTCGGGCTCTGGCATCCGACCGTGGGAATCGGGCCGACGAACCGTGGTCCCCACAGCGCCACGCGGACGGTCGTGGATGAGTTCGTACAACGCCGGAGCTTTGCGTCTGCTCTTGGCCATGCCCCCATTGTCGGCTTTCGGGAGCATTCGTGCACGCCTTTTTCTGATCACAAGCGAGAGGAACTCATCCGAGCCCGATCACGGACGCGATTGCATGTGTCTCTGTGTGGCTCAGTGAGATCAGCCAAGACTTGATCCCTCTCTGCTCGGCGTACTCGCGGGCGAGACCTGTCACCTCGACCAGGGGGCACCCCTCATTGTCGTTGGTCACCGAGATGTCGGTCCACGCGATCCCGTAGCGCCAACCGGTACCGATCGCTTTGAGCACCGCTTCTTTGGCCGCAAACCGAGCAGCGAGGTGTTCCGCTTCGCGTTTGCGCCCTTCGCCTCGTGCGCGTTCTTCGGCGGTGAAGATGCGTTCCAAAAAGCGCTGGCCGTGCGATTGCACGAGTGCCTCGATGCGGGCGACCTCTACCAAGTCGATGCCGTGGGCCACGGTGTACATGCAATGAGCGTAACGCGTTCAGCAAAAAACGCCCGAGAATCGGGGTCTCGGGCGTTCTGTAGAGTGGAGGTTGATGTGAGTGGAGTTCACTCAGGCGCGGCGCCGACGAATAGCAGCAAGCCCGGCGAAAGCGCACAAGCCCGCGGCACCCGGAGCCGGGATGGGCGTGTAGCGGACCGAATCGAGGTAGAACTCTTGTCCACCGACGCTGAATTGAGTGATGAGACCGTTGAGGGTGACGGTTCCCAGTTGTCCGCCGAGGACCGGGGTGGTGCCCGGCGCAGAAATGGTGACTCCGGCGACCGCGTTTCCATCGAGTGCCACGAGATCTTCGACGATGAGCTGGTTGTTGTTGATCGAGAGATTGGTGCTGCCGCCGTAATCGCCGTAGTTAAAAAAGATCTGCGTGACGTCGGTGCCGAAGTTGAAGTCGAGGTTGACATTGTTCACGTTCATGTCGAGCCCGGTGCCGCCCGCGCGTTGGAGGTTGTCAACAGTTGTGAATCCTCCAGAGAATGAAGTGACCGCATCAAAGAAATAGTCATTCACCGAGATATCCACGCCGGAAGCGGTGAACATCGTGCCGTTGTTGAACGTCGTGTTGAAGACCTGATCCTCAAACAGCACGGTCTGGGCTGAAGCGGTCGAAGCCACGAAGACAACGAGACCGCAAGCGGGCAAGCAATTCTGAAGCATGGGAACTCTCCTGTACATCTGCGGGGATTGTGCGATCCCCTCTGACTCTCTCGTGCCGGGCAAACTCGCCTTCGGCATCATCTGTGCAGGAAGAATCTTGTTTTCTCAAGGCACACGAGCAAGTCGAACCCCTCGATTCGGAGAAAAAACCACCAAATTTAGCTTGGCACCTCTCCGTGAGTGGCACGAATGACCGAGCGAATCCCTCCTCGACCGCGCCAGTCCGTGATCACTTCCAGCCAGATCGGGTTCATCAGCTCAACCATATGATCGCGGATGGTGTTGGTGACCGCCTCGTAGTAGATGCCCTCGTTACGGAACGACTGCAAGTACATCTTCAGGCTCTTGAGCTCGACGCAAACGCCACCATCGCTCGCGCCCTTTGGACAGAATCGGATGGTAACTGCTCCGAAGTCGGGATGGCCGGTCTTGGGACAGACACTGGTGAACTCTTCCGCGATGTGCTCAATGACGAACGGCTGGTCAGCGGGGGTAGGGAATGCTTCAAGCAAAGAGAAGTCAGGCATGTGGATCAATCGATTCGGTTATGGATCAAGGGAAACTGGCGGGATGATCGCGCCTGTGAACTGCCAGTACAACAGTCCCAAAGTCATCAGAACAAACGCGAGACAAGCAACCTGGAATGGGCGATCATGGATCGCGAGCTCGGTCGGATCGTCGTACTTGCCGTGCTCGACGAGCACGATGGCACGAAGAAGACCGTAGGTCGCGGGCAACAGCGTTAACCAGAGCAGATTAAAACCAAGGATGTACTGCTCTTGCTGCTGGATGTAGAACGCGTATGTCAGGAGTGTTGCCACGCCGGTCACGACGACCGCCATGCGGAGGAGTTCGTCGGTATATCGCTCCTGAACGCGCCGATGCTTGAGCATGCGTTCGAGCTGTCCCGTCTCCGCTGCTGTGCGTCGCTCTCCGAGACGCTTGCCGAAAGCCAGGAACATCGCCAAAAAGAGCGTGACGTTGAGCAGCCATGTGCTCGGCACGATCGCCACCGCGGCGCAACCCGCCATCACGCGAAGAACAAAGCCCGAGGAAAGGCTCATCACATCCGCGATCACACGGTGCTTCAGGAAAGCGGAATAGGCGATGACATTCAGCACATAGATCGCCAGCGTGGCCGCAACAAGCAGGCGCATGCTGACCCCGTTCGTGCCTCCCGGCTCGGGTATGAACGCCGTGAGGAGCGCCGCCGCACCAAACAGAAGAAGTGCGAAGGCACGGGCGGTCCCGATCTCGACATCACCCGAAGCGATCGGGCGGTTTCTCTTGCGCGGGTGGTTCCGGTCCGCCTCCGCGTCTCCGATGTCATTGAGCACGTAGCTCCCGCTCGAAACGAGCGCGAACGCAGCCGCTGCGAGGAATGCACCGACACCGACAACAACCAGATCACGCCCTTCCTCCTGGCAGGCCTGCAGCCCGTACACCGGACCGAAGAGCACAAAGGCGCTCTTCGTCCATTGCTTGGGGCGAGCAAGCTTCATCAGAGAGCGGAACAAGCCGCGACCCGTCCCGTCAACGACATCACCCGCTCCGTGTCCGTTCGGAAGATCGTCCTCGAAAATCGACTCGTGGTGTGTGCTCATAGCTGAATCGGTCTGGCAGTATAGTTCGGCTGAGGAGGTCAACCGCTTGATGAACACCCCAAACTCAACATACAGGTCGTGGCTCTCGCTGGCCTTGCTGCTCGGAATTCTTTCGTTGGCAGCGGTGCCGCTCGGGATCTTTGAGGCCCAGAGGCCCACGATCGTCGCGAGTGAAGACCCCAACATTAAAATCGGCCCATTCCCAACGTCCGAAGCGCACGACCAAGATCTCTACCACATGGTCGTCATCGAGCGGTTCTCCGAGCAGCTACCCGCCGTCAATCTGAAGGAGTACCCGTCTGCGACCACCCCGTTCTACCACCTCTTGCAGGGCGTCGTCTATGCATTCACGGGAGGAAGCAAGTGGGCCTTGATCGGGATCAACCTCCTGATCATGCTCGGGCTGGTCGCGGTTGTTTGGCGAATCGCCGCATTGCGAAGTAGACCATGGCGTGGCGCGATCCTCACCGCTCTTCTCGCGTTCAACATCTATACGTTTGGCTCGGGCGTCTGGCTCACCACAGACAATCTCGCGTGGCTCTTTGTTGCACTCGCGATCGGGCTGGTCGTGTTTGGACCGGCAACACATCTCCGCATCATTCTGGCAGCGATCCTGGTCACACTCGCGGTGCTGACTCGTCAGGTGCACATCTGGGCCATCGCGCCGGTCGGACTCGCGGCATTAATGCGCACGCCGCTCGTTCGATTTGCGCCCGCCTTTGTTCGTCACGAGTCCGATGAATCCAACTCGACGAGCTGGTCTTACTTCGCCACAGCGTTCGTCTGCGCGATCCCGTTTATGGCGTTGGGTGTCTTTTACTTCATGTGGGGCGGCCTGACGCAGCAAATCGAGGAAGGCATTCTTGAATATCACGGATTGGGCTACGAACCCGCCGGGCTTGTCTTCGGGCTCGCGATGGTCGGCATCCTAGGCGTCTTTGTCCTCACCCTCATCCTCCCTACCGCCCTCCGCACGCTCCGCTCACCCACAGCGTGGATCATTGCCGTTGTCACCATTGCCCTTGCGACAATTCCATCAACTTCGCGGATCCTTCCCCCGCCCCCGCTAGAGACGACAGAAAACGCTGTCGTTAGTGCGCAAGAGCTCGAGGATTACGAAGCTCAAAAGAACGCTTCTCTTGCGCGAGGCCACGGCTGGGTCTGGAAGCTGCCTGTGCAGAAGATACAGGTCGCCGCTGCTCCACTCTTCGACCAGCGTTCACCCGTGCTGATCCTCGCCGCGGGGGCCGGGGCGATGGTCCTGATGATGCTATGGCTTGGGGCCAGCGCCACAGGCAACCGTGGCCCCGCCTCGGTCCTGATCCTCACTTTCGTTGGCTTTCTTATTGCCCAAGCCGCCAACTCCGCCGTCTGGCAGCGCTATTACGAACCGATGGTCCTGATTACGCTCATCCTGCTCTGCGCCCTCGCGATCGGCAAAGAACCGATGGCAAAAGCCCGATGGATCGGGCCAGCCGTTTTACTCGCGATCCAGCTCGCTCTCCTGAGCATCACAACAGGCCGCGAAGTTGCAAACTACATCTCGGCTCATGGCTTCTAGCACGCGGAGG
>JBCDAP010000049.1:0-8030 GCA_039185335.1 Planctomycetota bacterium
ACGTCATCTACGCTCCCGCAACGCCTGCGGGGACGGTTGTGCTCGATACCGGAGCAGAGCCGCGATTCGCGCAGCCCGACCCTGTCTTCAGTTCGATCACGCAGGTCACGCCGGTGTACCAGCGTCGCTTGACGCCGGTCCAGATCATCACCGAACCGACCTTCACCATCGACATGGATCTCGTCGTCTTCGGACAGGACGAGACCGCCCCGGCGAAGAATGCGTTCTTCCGGACGGGGCGTGGCTACCGCGACCTGGACGAATCGGGTTCGGTCGATCTTGACTTTGGCGAGTTCGCCGGCTTCGAGATCTTCGATACGCAGACGCGGGCGATCCAGGGCGTGGCCGGCTCGCTGCCCGGTTTCGAGCAGACCTTAAACACAGACGTGTTCGAGGAGGGCATGAACTACCTCCTGGTTCAGGCAGAACTCGATCGCAGTTTCGGTGATCCGGTGACCACGGACTGGCGTTTCCCGATCTATGTTGACCGCAAGGCTCCCGAACTCGGCATCGAGATCTTCAACGACATCGATTGCGGCGAAACCTCCGCTTTCCTAAGCATCACCAATCCGGACTACACCGCACACGAGTTGCACGTTTTCATCGGCCTCGCGCCTGATCAAGAGATCCCGCTGCTCAGTTCGCTTTCGCGTGCGACACGAGTCGATCGCGATCTGTTTACCTTCGCGGCGCAGGGGATCACCGATGAGGGCGTGTCGCTCACGCTGGTCGCTATCGAGCGTGTGGCGCCGCAGAACCGCATCGTGAACAACGCGCCGGGTAGCCTCGTTTCACAGCACGTGCTCCGCTTCGACATTGTTCCAGGTGTTGGGGTTGTCGAGCCCGGCTCGGTTTCTCAGCCGCCTTGCATTCCCGAGCCCTGCACGGGCGATGCGAACGGTGACGATGTTGTGAATGTTGCCGATTTCATCGCGGTGCTGCTGAACTTTGGGAATCCGTTCGCGTTGACTGGCGACGCGAACGGCGACGATGTGGTAGATGTTGCGGACTTCATTGCGGTGTTGCTGAACTTTGGCGATATCTGCAACTGATGGAACATTGGCCGTGGGGAAAACAGGGCGAGCTTCGAGTTCGCCCTGTTTTTTAGACAACTTCGGACTCGGCCTGTTCACGACGTCGGCGTTTGAGTTCCGCATCAATGAACGGATCCAGATCTCCATCGAGCACCTTCTGCGGGTTGCCCGATTCAAGATTGGTGCGGTGGTCCTTCACACGGTTGTCGTAGAGAACATAGCTGCGAATCTGGCTGCCCCAGCCGCGTGAGACGTCACCGCCCGAGGCCGCTTTGATCTCGGCGTCCCGCTCGGCTTCAGCGATCTCCTCGAGCTTGGCTTGGAGGATCTGCATTGCTTGACGCCTGTTCTGTGGCTGCTCGCGGTGTGTTGATGCGGTCACCTGGATGCCGGTGGGCTTGTGCGTGATCCGGCATGCCGAGGCGACCTTATTCACGTTCTGCCCGCCCGGGCCGGAGGAGCGAGCAAAGAACTGCACATCCAGGTCCTTATCCGGGATGTCGACCGTCGATTCATCGAACTCGGGCGTGACATCGACCGTTGCGAACGAGGTCTGACGTTTACCCTGCGCGTTGAAGGGGCTGACACGAGCGAGGCGGTGAGTGCCGCGTTCGCACTTGAGGTAGCCGAAAGCGAACGGGCCCTTGACATGCAAGGTGACGGAGTTGAGTCCGACTTCTGTGCCGTGCGATTTTTCGAGCTCATCCAGCTTCCACTCGCTGTGATGGTCAAAGAACTTGAGGTACATGCGGTAGAGCATCTCGCACCAGTCGTCGGCCTCGGTGCCGCCATCGCCCGATGAGATCGTGAGGTAGCAGTTTCGTCCGTCGTGTTTGCCCGAGAGCAACGAGAGCGTCTCGACCTTCTCAAGACGTTCCTCGATGGTGTGGAGCGTCTCGTCCGCTTCGACGAGCATGTCCTGATCGCCCTCTTCCCTGCTCATCTCGTACGCGAGCTTCGCGTCCTCGTGCAGAGAGATCAGCTCGCCGACCGGCTCGGTCTGGGCCTTGATCTGCTTGAGCTCGCCCACAACCTTCTGGGCCTCGGTCTGATCATCCCAGAACCCATCAGAATTCATTGTTTCTTCGAGATCGCTCAGTCTGGTGAGTTTGGTGTCGTAGTTAAAGAGAGTCGCGGATCGTTACAATCCGCGCCTCAAGATCGTCGATGACTTGATGGTGAGCTTCGTAGTGCATGCATGGAGGATAGTGCAGGCGATGAATGTTCGCCATGCACTTCAGTGAAGAAGTCCCGATAACCCACCTTGTCTGCGCGACCGGCACAGACTGACTCCTGTTCGAGTGTGCCATCTGCATCGCTCTGTTGATCACGCCGATGCCTGATCGCAGCCCGGTTCTTTTCCGTGGCGCCCACATGACCTCCAGCATGGAGCCCAGAGATGTCGACCACGCTGCGCTGCCGATCCGCGATCTTTGTGTCCCTGCTCACCGCCTGCGCGGGCTCAGTTTGGGCGATCGAGACCACCTCTCGGGGCCTCGATATTGCCGACATCATCAATGCCAATCCGCTCTACGAAATGGGCCTGACCGGATCGACCGCATCGATCATCAATGTTGAAGCGGGCCTGGCTTCGACGTCGCACGCCGCCCTCCAGCATGTTTCCGGCTCCTACTTCGGTTCTGGTGGTCTCAGCAGCACTTCATCGCATGCCACGGCGGTTGCCTTCGCGATGGCCGGGCGTGGCTCGACTGTGGGGACTCGCGGCATTGCCTACAACGCCGCCTTGTACTCAGGATCCATCGCGAATTCCATCTCAGGGAACTCCTTCACACTCACGTCTGCCACACTCCGTGACGGACTCGCGAGCCCGCTCGTGCAGCGGAACTTCGATGTGGTCAACATGAGCTGGGGGAATTCGTCCGGCTCGACCTGGCTGAATCACGCGATCGATGCCAGCGCCCGAAGAACCAATACCACCATGGTCGTTTCGTCGGGCAACAATGGGTATCGAACAAACTCGGTCGGTTCCCCGGCAAGAGCGTTCAACTCGATCACTGTTGGAGCGCTTGCCTCAGAACTCAACGGCTATTCATCCACGGCGTCGTTCTCTTCGGGCGGCCCCGTCGTACTCACGAATCCGAATAATTCGGGCCAGAGCCTCGGGGTTTACGCGGCTGTCGATATCGTTGCGCCAGGTCAGGATCTCACACTCGCCAGCAGTTCGAACAACGCATACTCGGGCAATTGGCGCGGCACTTCCTTTGCGGCTCCGGTCGTGGCAGGAGGCGCATCACTGCTTGTTGACGCCGGCCGCCAGCTCGTGGGCGGGCGCTCGACCGATCCTCGTGTCATCAAAGCTGCGATGCTGAACAGCGCTCGCAAGAACAGCGGATGGAACAATGGTCAGGCTCTCACGGGTGGTGTTGTGCGCACGACCCAAGCGCTCGACTACGCAACCGGCGCCGGCATTCTCGATGTCGCGAACGCTTATAACCAACTCACCCAGGGCCAAACCGACCTCAGCGCCGCGACCGCCGCAATCGAGAGTGTCGGGTGGGATTTCAATTCCGTCAACGAATTCGCCACGATCGACTACCGCTTCGGCGGTCTACTCGATGCCGGTGAGACGATCACAGCCACTTTGACCTGGTTCTCCGAGGCAAACTGGTCGGTGTACGACAACTGGAACACATTCTCGACAAGCGCCGGCACGTTGCAGAATCTGGATCTCTCGGTGTGGTCTGTCGACGAGCTCGGGAATGCAGATGAGCTCATTGCCGAGTCAGTGTCGCCGGTGGGCTCAACCGAGCACCTGTCGTTCGATATTGCAGAGGCGGGCGAGTACCTCCTCCGTGTGGAGAACGCCGGGGTGGTGTACGACCTGATCGGTTCAAACGGGCGAACCGATTTCGCTCTGGCTTGGCAGACGGGCGAACTCTTTGATCAACCGGTTCCGACGCCGGGCGGGATGGTGCTCTGCTCCATCGCAGCCTTGGTGGCACTCCGCCGTCGGCGTTGAAGATAGTTCGTTAAGCCAGCGAAGCGAGAAACGCTTCGAGCTTGTCCATACCTGCGAGAATCTGAGCTTCCGAGCAAGCGAAGGACCACCGGACGCACTTCTCGCCGCCCTTGCCGAAGGCGTTGCCGGGAACGCAGGCAACATGCTGGTCGCCGAGGAGAGCTTCTGCGAAGGATTGTCCATCAGTAATCTCGGTGCCCGCTTTCGAGCGTTTGCCGAAGTACGACGACACGTCGGGGAAGCAGTAAAACGCACCGGTCGGCTTCGGGCAGACAACGCCCGCCATGCTTGACAGCCGCCCGTGCATCAGCTCTCCGCGCTTCGCGAAGGCGAGACGCATCTGCTCAACATCCTGATCGCATTCATCGATCGCGGTTTCGATCGCAGCAAAGAAGAAGCTCGGGATCGCAGTGGTCGATTGGCTTTGAAGCTTCTTCACGCCTGCAGCAATCTGCAGCCCGGTCTCCCCCTGGCCCGCGAGATAGCCGATCCGCCATCCCGTCATCGAGTACGCCTTGCTCAACCCATTGACCGTGATCACACGATCGGCGATCGAGTCGACCGACCCGATGGAGAACATCGCCAGCTCGCCAAAGACAAGCTTCTCGTAGATCTCGTCGGAGATGACCAGAAGCTGCGGATGGCGTTCGACGACCGCTGCGATTGCTCGAAGCTCGGCTTCGGAGTACATCGTGCCGCACGGGTTGCTCGGGCTGTTGAGAATGAGCACCTTGGAACGCTCGGTAATCGCGGCCTCGATCTCGTTTGCCGAGGCTTTGAAGTCGTTTGCTGCAGTGGTGGGGATGCCGACGACGGTTGCCTCCGCCAGTTCCGCCTGAGGGCGATAGCTCACCCAGGCCGGCTCGGGGAGGAGGACCTCGTCCCCTGGGTCAAGAATCGCGGCCATCAGTTCCTGCAAAGCCTGCTTGCCGCCGGCCGTGATCACGATGTGATCCGCTGTAACGCTCGCGAGCCCGTTCTCATCGCGGAGTTTTTGGGCCAGACGCTCGCGTGTCGAAACATCCCCTGGTACGGGGGCATACTTTGTCCGCCCGTCTCCGAGCGATTGCACCGCCGCCGCTTTGATCGCCTCAGGCGTGTCAAAGTCCGGCTCTCCCGCTGCAAAGCTCAGCACGTCAATTCCATCAGCCCGCATCGCCGCCGCCTTCGCGGCAACCGCGAGCGTGGCGGATGGTTTCAGACGACTCACACGCCCCGATACCCACGATCTTGTCTGGAGTTCGTTCATTGCTCGGTCATGCTACTCATCTGTGAGCAAAACGCGAGGAAAATCCTTCAGCATTGCCTCGAAGCTCCCAATCGCCTATTCTGACCTAAACCCCCGGGCGTCCGGGAGTTCATTCACATCACCCGCCCCTTGTTCTGGCTGTTTCTCGGCTGGTCTTGTTGGGTCTGAGGAGAACGATCCCGTTATGGCGATCTCAAAAGAACGCAGAGCTGAACTCATCAAGAAATATGCACGTTCCGAAGGTGACACCGGTTCGCCAGAGGTGCAGGTGGCCATCCTGACGGAGAACATCCGTGAGCTCACCGAACACCTCAAGGAACACAAGCATGACTACTCCACCCGCCGTGGTCTGCTTGGCATGGTCTCCAAACGCCAACGTTTGACCTCTTACCTCCGGAAGAAAGACCTCAACCGCTACCAGGAACTCATCAAGTCCCTCGGTTTGCGCAAGTAAGCTTTTTTATTCCGCCGGCGAACACCAACGTGTTCGCCGATGTTTTCGTTCCGGGATCACCGGCGTGCCAACGCTCAGAGCGGCACGGGACAATCGGCAGCGATGAGCACTCCTGCCCCTTGTCTCTTGCCCCTTCGAAGCGAGTTCGCCGAATCCCGGCTCGCACGACCGGGTCTTCGCGCGAATTCCCCTGTCGGGAATCTCAGCCGCGATACCCATACATTGCAAGGCAGAACCACTCCATGAGTTACGCCACAAAGCTTGGCACCATCTCCGTTGAACGTGAGATCGGTGGTCGCACTCTTCGTTTCGAGACCGGACGCGTCGCGAAACAAGCCAATTCGATGGTCTTTGCCACCTACGGCGACACGACTGTCATGGCCACCGTTATCCGTTCGAACCCTCGCCCTGGTCTCGACTTCTTCCCGCTCCAGGTCGACTACCGCGAGAAGACTTCCGCAGCGGGCAAGTTCCCGGGAGGTTTCCGCAAGCGTGAAGGTGCCCCGAACGAGAAAGAAATCCTCACGATGAGGATGATCGATCGGCCTATCCGTCCGCTTTTCCCAGACGGCTTCATCGATGAAGTTCAGATCCAATGCTGGGTCATGAGCCATGACGGTGAGAATGATTCCGATTGGCTCGCAGGGACCGCCGCCTCTGCAGCGTTGGCAATCTCCGATGCGCCGTTCCAAGGTCCGATCGCCACCACGAAGATTGGCCGGATTTTTACGGATGATGGCCCCGTCTTCGTCATCAATCCCACCACGACGCAGATGGGATATTCCGATCTCGATCTCATCCTTTCATCGCACAAGGATGGCATCAACATGATCGAGGTTGGTGCTGCCGAGGTCCCGGATGATGACGTGCACAGCGCCATCGCCTTCGGTCACGAGCACAATCTCCAGATCGTTGAGCTCATCGAGGAGCTGACCGAGAAGGCCGGGCAAGAGAAGGTCATGGGCGAACTCGCTCTGCCTTCCGATGAGATCGTGGCCAAGGTGAAGAAGCTCTGCGAGGACGAGCTCACCAAGGCTCGCAAGATCGCCGGCAAGCAGGAACGGAGCGACGCGGTTGGCGCGATCCGCGAGAAGCTCATCGAAGAGCATTTCTCCATCAAAGATGACGGAACGGTTGCCGAGCATGAAGCGACCAAGTCTGCGAATTCGCAAGCGAAAGAAGCCTTCCGTCGTCTCGAAAAGAAGATCACTCGCAGGCTGATCGTCGAGGAAGGGACACGTGCCGACGGTCGTCAGTCTGCTGAGATCCGCCCCCTCGAGATGGAAGTGGGGGTGTTCGACAGAACGCACGGCTCGGCCCTCTTCCAGCGAGGCGAAACCCAGTCGCTCGTCTCATGCACGCTCGGCTCTGGCCGTGATGAGCAGATCATCGATGGGCTGCTTCCAGAATTCTCGAAGAAGTTCTACCTGCACTACAACTTCCCTCCCTTCTGTGTGGGCGAGGCTGGTCGAATCATGGGGCCCGGTCGTCGAGAAGTCGGCCACGGCGCGCTCGCCGAGCGTTCGCTCCAAGGCATTCTTCCTGATCCAGAGGATTTCCCGTACACCTTGCGTCTTGTCTCGGACATCACCGAGTCCAACGGCTCGTCTTCCATGGCTTCGGTCTGCGGCGGGTGTCTCGCGTTGATGGACGCCGGTGTACCGATCAAGGGCACCTGTGCCGGGATCTCTGTCGGTCGCTTTTCCAACGACGATGATTCCAAGTTGGTCCACGTCACGGACATCCTCGGTGAAGAGGACTTCTTCGGCGACATGGACTTCAAGATCTCTGGCACCCGAGAGGGCATCACCGGGATCCAGCTCGATCTCAAAGCACGCGGGCTCACCGTCGAAGAGATCGGCACCATCTTCAAGCAGGCCTATGGCGGACGCGTCGAACTCATCGAAAAGATGGAAGCCATCATCGAAACGCCGCGTGAAGACATCTCCGAATTCGCGCCACGCATGAAGTCCATCAAGATCAACCCCGACAAGATCGGCAAGCTGATCGGCCCCGGCGGCAAGACCATCCGCGCCATCCAAGAGAAGTGGTTGGCCAACGTCGATGTTGAGGACGATGGCACCGTCTACATCTCGACGAACAACAAAGAAGCGCTCGATGGCGCACTCGGAGAGATCGAAGCCCTCGGTGCTGAGGTCAAGGTCGGGACTGTCTACAAGGGCAAGGTGGTCTCACTCAAAGACTTCGGTGCCTTCATCGAGATCGCACCGGGCACCGACGGCATGTGCCACATCTCCGAGATCGCGAACGGCTACGTCAAGAACATCCACGAAGCGGTCTCCGTTGGGGACG
>JBCDAP010000050.1:0-7999 GCA_039185335.1 Planctomycetota bacterium
CGAATCCATGAGGCCGCCGATCGTCGAGCCTTCTTTGGACATCGTGATGAACAGCTCGCCGGGCGTGCCGTCGTCGTAGAGACCAACAGTCAGATACCCCTCGTGACCAGCGACGTTGAACTTGTGGGTGAACGACTTCCGGGTTTCGGGGAGGCGCTGACGCATCGGGCGATGCACCACCTTCTCGACGATCTTTTCGACGACCTGAACCTGCTCGAGCGCCGCGGCCTGGGACGCGGTCGCGACCTCTGCCGCAACCTCTTCCAATGCTTCAGCTTTCACATCAGCATCTTCCTCAGCGGTGATCAGCTCGTCCTCATCATCGTTCGTCTGCGCATCCGATTTCGACGACAACGGCTGCGACAGCTTGCAACCATCGCGGTACAACGCGTTCGCCTTCAAGCACAGCTCCCACGACAGGCGGTAGCAGTCCTTGATGTCGTCCAAGCTCGCGGTCGCGGGTAGGTTGATCGTCTTCGAGATCGCGCCGGAGATGAACGGCTGCGCTGCAGCCATCATGCGGATGTGACCCTCAGGCGCGATAAACCGCTCGCCCGTCTCGCCGCATGTGTTCGCACAATCGAACACGGGAAGATGCTCATCCTTGAGATACGGAGCGCCCTCGACAGTCTGCGTGCCGCACACCGCGGCGTTGAGCGTCCGACGCTGCGCGGCATTCAAGCCCAGTGTCTGCAGGAGATCGAAACCGGCATCAGCTTTCGCTGCCTCGGGCTCGACACCCAGACGCTTGAGGGCATCATCCCCGAGCGTCCACGCCGAGAGCGCGAAGCGGAGCTCGAACACGGAAGGCAGCATGCCTTCGATCGCCTTCAACTCGTCGTAGTTCAAACCCTTCGCACGCAAGAAGTCAGCGAGGGTGCCAGAACCGGCCGGCATCGGGACGTCGAGCGTCAACGCACCCATGACGTAGGTCATGATCTCGCTCACCTCGCTCTTCGTGTAACCCAACGCGACCAACGCGGGCTCGAGCGATGCGTTCGCGATCTTGAAGTACCCACCGCCGGCGAGCTTCTTGAACTTCACCAACGCGAAGTCCGGTTCAACACCGGTCGTGTCGCAATCCATCAGCAGGCCGATCGTTCCCGTCGGCGCGATCACCGAAACCTGCGCGTTGCGGTAGCCGTGCAGCTGCCCGAACGAGAGCGCATCATCCCATGCCTTGGTCGCGTGCGTCAGCAGGTGGTCGGCGTTGGAGATCTTCACTCCCTCGCTCTTCACCATCTTGTGGTCGATCGGAACCGGGCGGACCGTCAGGCCTTCCCATTCATCTGAGGTACGGCTCACGCCGTGCGCGGCGCGACGATGGTTCCGCATGACCCGGAGCATCGAGTCAGTATTGCCGTTGGTCTTCGCGTGCGGGAACGGGCCGTGTTCCTTCGCGAGCAGCGCCGACTGGCGGTACGACCGACCCGTCATCACCGCGGTGATGCAACCCGACACCGCACGACCCTCTTCGGAATCGTACGGGATGCCTGCCTGCATCAGCATCGCGCCGAGGTTCGCGTAGCCGAGCCCAAGCGTGCGATAGTCGTACGAGCCACGTGCGATCGCTTCACTCGGGAACGCCGCCATGAGCACAGAGATCTCGAGCACGATCGTCCATAGGTCGACCGCGTGCTCGAAGCGTTCGATGTCGAACGAGCGGTTCCCCACATCCCAGAACTTGATGAGGTTGATCGACGCGAGGTTGCACGCGGTGTTGTCGAGGAACATGTACTCCGAGCACGGGTTGGACGCGTTGATGCGACCCGAACCCGGGCAGGTGTGCCACTCGTTGATCGTGCCGTCGTATTGCAGGCCCGGGTCGGCGCAACGCCACGCGGCGTAGGCGATCTGGTTCCACAGGTCCGAAGCGTCGACCGTCTTGGCGACCTCACCGGTGGTGCGGAAGGTGAGATCCCACTTCCCGTTCTCGTCGAGCGCCTCGAAGAACTCGTTGGGGATGCGGACCGAGTTGTTGGCGTTCTGCCCCGCGACGGTCTGGTAGGACTCGCCGTTGAAGTCGTAGTCGAGCACGAGGCCGAGCCGGGCGGCCGTCTCGCCAACGGTTTCGGGATCGGTGGCCGACGCCTTCTCATTGGCGATCGCTTTCATGCCCTCGACCAGGGCCGCGACCTTGATCTCCTCGCGCACCTTCCAGCTGATGAAGTCTTCGACATCGGGATGATCGAGATCGTGGCAGACCATCTTGGCGGCGCGACGCGTGGTGCCACCGGACTTGATGGCGCCCGCGGCGCGGTCGCCGATCTTGAGCCAGCTCATCAGCCCTGACGACTTGCCGCCGCCCGCGAGCAGCTCGCCTTCACCGCGGAGGTTCGAGAAGTTGGTTCCGGTGCCCGAACCGTACTTGAACAGGCGGGCTTCGCGCTGCCAGAGGTCCATGATGCCGCCCTCGTTCACGAGGTTGTCGGCAACCGACTGAATGAAGCACGCGTGCGGCTGCGGGTGCGAGTACGCATCGCTCGCCAGCTTTGCCTCGCCGCTCTTCGGTTCGACGATCCAGTGCCCCTGCGCCGGGCCGGAGATCCCGTACGCCCAGTTCAACCCGGTGTTGAACCACTGCGGCGAGTTCGGAGCCGCAAGCTGATGCACCAGCATGTACTTCAGCTCGTCCTCGAACGCTTGCGCATCCTTCTTTGTGTTGAAGTAGTTGTGCTTCTCGCCCCAGTACCGCCAGCATCCGGCCAGACGGTGGATCACCTGCCGAGCCGACTTCTCGGGCCCGGTCTCGCTGTCCTGCTCGCTACTCTCAAAGTCGTGAGCCGCGATCCCGTTCGGCCCACCATCCTGCGGCACCCCAGCCTTGCGGAAATACTTCGACACCATGATGTCCGTCGCGAGCTGCGACCAACCCGCGGGCACTTCTGCGTTGGGCATCTCAAACACAACCGAGCCGTCGGGGTTCGAGATCTTCGACTGACGGGTGACCCACTCAGTCGTGGAGAACGGGTCGGCACCTTCCGTGGTGAACTTGCGGGTGATCTTCATTCTTGTACGCCTCAATTCCTGTGAAGCAAGGGGTGAGAGGCACCGGACGTCATGCCCGGCCACCAGTGTCCAATTGTCGAAATGCCACATAGAACCGGTGAGGGCCCCAGGGCATGCTTTCCCTCGAACGTCTCGAACAGGGAACTCTGCAGGCGAGGCCGTCAATCCACCATCGGAAGCGTCAATCCGCTCTGATCCTGGTACTTCCCAGCCTTGTCCGCGTAGCTCACCGCGCACGTACGGTCACCCTTTAAGAAGATGAACTGCGCCACGCCCTCGTTTGCGTACACCTTTGCCGGGAGTGGTGTTGTGTTGGAGATCTCGAGCGTTACCTTGCCGCGCCACTCAGGCTCGAGTGGCGTCACGTTCACGATCAGCCCGCACCGCGCGTACGTGCTCTTGCCCACGCAGATCACCAGGATGTCGCGCGGGATGTCGAACACCTCGACCGTCTCGCACAGGCAGAACGAGTTGGGCGGGATAATGATGTGGTCGGTGCCGGTGAGTTCGGTGTCAACCTCAACCATGAAGTCGTCGTTGAACGACTTGGGGTCGACAACCGCGATGCCGCCCGAACGCGGCGTGGGTGTGAAGATCTTGAAGCGGGTGCCGACGCGGACGTCGTACCCGTAGGAGGACACGCCGTAGGAGATCGTGTTGTCGCGCTTCCGTGCATCCTGGAACGGCTCGATCGGAACGAGCTCTCGGATCTGCGTGTCGCAAAGAACGGCCATCAAAGTCCCTTCCTGTTCATCACCCTGCGCTGAAACGCCCGACCTTCGGACGCGCCCTTATGAGGGCCATGCGATATCTCTGGGCCGGTAGTCCGGACCTGAGCAGGATACTGAACAAATACAAAACAAACATGTGATCACGCTCACCCGGCCACATCCGGGCGATCGCCTGCCTCCGGCAGCGAGCGGCTTTGCCGAACCACTCGGACCGAATCGAAGTATCGGGTCTTTTCAGACGCGAACTCGAATGGCAAAGAATAATGTAACCCAACATCTTGTGGACTCAACCCCTTTCCTGCCACTACAGGCTGTGGAAAACAGTGAATTCCCCAATTGAACACCCGAGAAGGCGGATTTTGGGGCAAAAAAAGTTCTTTGTTTAGACTCTGTTTGTCTATTTTCCACAATATACGGCGTGGATAGCCTGTTGTTTCCTGTCTTTGGCACCATATCTGGTGTCTTTGGCTGTTTGATCAGAGCGAATTCCTCAACCACCCCGGATACTCTCTCTTGATGCTCGATTCCCAGGCCATGATGGCGGATCTGACCCCCGACCAGCGTCGTGCTGTTGAGCGCACGGAGGGGCCTGTCCTGATCCTGGCCGCGGCTGGATCAGGAAAAACCCGCGTCATCACACGACGCATCGCGCATCTGCTCGCGATGGGGACACCCGCGTGGTCGATCCTGGCGCTGACGTTCACCAACAAGGCCGCCGCGGAGATGCGCGAGCGTGTGGAAGACCTGCTCGCCACCCAAGGCGGTGCGGAACGCATCGCGCGAGGGCTCACCATCACCACCTTCCACTCCCTGTGCGCGCGCCTCCTCCGTCGCTTCGCGCCGCTCATGGAAGGCAGACCCGACTGGCCGATCAACGGCGACTTCACCATTTACGACACCGACGATCAGATGGCGCTCATCAAGCGTGCGCTCAAGTCGTTGCATCTTGAAACGAGCCACTGGCCGCCTCGCTCGTGCCTGAGCGCAATCAGCGCGGCGAAGAACGAACTCAAGGATGCGCGCACATACGAGCACGAAGCCGCGGACTTCTACGCGCGCACAAACGCGAAGATCTACGCGAAGTACCAAGAAGGACTCGCGGGTGCGAACGCGGTCGACTTCGATGATCTGCTGCTGCTGACTGTCCGCCTCCTCCGCGAGAACGACGAGGCGCGTGAGACGGTCCAGCAGCGTTATCGATACCTGATGATCGACGAGTACCAGGACACCAACCGCGCGCAGTTCGTGCTGTCGACGCTCTTGATCGGGCGAGAGGAGCACGAGCCGGCGAACGTCTGTGTGGTTGGCGATCCCGATCAGTCGATCTACGGGTGGCGAGGTGCGGACATCACCAACATCCTCGACTTCGAGTCGGTGTACGACGGGTGCGAGGTGATCGCGCTGGGGCAGAACTTCCGCTCGACGGCACCGATCCTGGCGGCCGCGGACCACCTCATCCAGCACAACGCGCAACGCAAGCACAAGCCGCTCTACACGACGCGCGAAGGTGGAGACGCACCGCGGATCCTGATGTGCCGTGATGAACAGCACGAGGGCGAGTTGATCACCGATTGGGTGCGCGAGCTCGTGGGCGAAGACAAAGCCGACCTGGCGCCGCTGGTACCGTCACCCGAGGGCTCGATCGCGTGGAAGGACATCGCGATCATGTACCGCAACAATGCACTCTCGCGTGTGGTTGAGGACGCGTTGCGGCGTGCGGGTGTGCCGTACGTGATCGCCCGTGGGACGGCGTTCTATCAACGCGAGGAGGTCCGTGATGCGCTGAGCTATCTCCGCGTTGTTGCAAACCCGGCCGATGAGGTGTCGTTGCGGCGCATTGTGAACAAGCCGGCACGCAAGATCGGGAAGACCACCTTGAGCGCGGTCGACGCGTTCGCCGCGACGCAAGGCATCACGCTATATCAGGCGCTCCGGCGCGCCGACGAGACCAGCATCACGCCCGCGGCGAAGCAAGCGATCGCTCGCTTTATCGAGATTGTCGACGGGTGGACCGCGGGCGGGACGTTCATGGGCACCTCGGTGCCGACCACGCTGCAGGCGCTCGTCGAACGCGTTGTGCGCGAGTCGGGATTGGAAGCTCACTACAAACGCCTCGCGGAGAAGAACCGCACGGAGGCAGAAGAAGCGAAGGTCGCAAACCTAGGCGAGCTTGTCAGCTCCGCGGCTCAGTTCGACGATGAGTACGATACGGCAGCTGACCCAGCGTTCGATCCGTTCGACTTCATGGATCAACTCACCGATGAAGAACGCGCTGCGGCGGACACGAACGCCGACGCGACGGAAGAAATGGCTTCGGAGGGCAACTTTTTGCCGGCCGACCCGGAGCCGCCGGAACTGCTCGCGCGTTTGCGTGCGTACCTCGAGCAAGTATCGCTCGTTGCCGACGCGGACCGTGTCGACCCGGCGTCGGGTGCGGTCACACTGCTGACGCTGCACGCCGCGAAGGGTCTCGAGTTCGAGGCGGTAGCGATCATCGGGTTCGAGGAGGGCACACTGCCGGGTATGCGGGCGATGGATTCGGAGTCAGAGCTCGAAGAGGAACGCCGACTCGCGTTCGTCGGCATCACGCGTGCCAAACAGCAACTCCTCATTACCAGCACACGCTACCGCACCATCCGCGGCATCTCCGAACGGTGTATCCCATCACGCTTTCTCGACGAACTGCCGACCGATCACATCGAGGTCGAGGACCGGGCCGATGTTTCGGAAGGGCTTGGCAGAGACTGGGGCGAGGACGACACAGCAGAAGACGACCCAAACACGTTCGACGACATCGACCCGCGCGCTGTGGATGAAGAGTTCGATCAGCGTCCGATGGAAGAACGCCTCGCTGAGCTGAAACCAAAGAAGCGCCGGAGCAACACCCCCGCCACGATCACGAGAGGCATGCCGCGACGTTCGGGCTCGACACGCGCGTCGCTCTCGCAAGGGCAGCGCGTCCGCCACCCCCAGTTCGGTGAAGGCACAGTCGTGTCAGTTACAAGCGGCATGAACGCGCGAGCACGGATCGAGTTCGATGATGCCGGACCGAAGACGCTGATCTTGCAGTACGCACGGCTCGAGATGCTATGAGTCCGGTCGGCCAGCATTTTCTTGATACGCCGAATGCACTGTTCGTAAGTGCGTGAGCCGCAGAAGAATTTTCAGCACAGACCGATCACAACACGAGCCCTCTTCGGCAGTTGCGACGTCGACTGAACATAGTTTTATGACAGCGATAACATGCTGAATACTTTGCATGTCTGTTCGCTAGCTGCTGATCCACTGAGGGAGCATCGAAAAAGTGGAGCAATCGGAACCGCTTTGTTACCCAGAAGACAAGCGTGTTTGGCAACAGCCCAAAGATTGTCTGGATGCCAGAACCCGGCGAAGCAGAAACGGCAGCGAGCTTACAGGTCATGTTGAAAATACCTGCTTTTTATTTTTAAAACTTACTTAGAAACAGACTTGCATGAACTCATTGTCAAACCAGTATGTTTGAAACAACAAATCGTCCCGCTGCAATGGCAGGACCATCTTCCAATCAATCTGATCAACAAACTGTTTATGCACAAGAAAGGACAAACAAGGATGGATCACCAGCGACTCGCCGGATGGTTTTCTCTGTTCATTCTTCAGTCGCTTGCTCTCGCGGCCGTCACTGTTCTCCCGGCAGTATCCGCCTTTGCGACACCTATGGTGATAGAAGCTCAATGGGAACTCGAAGGACGCGGCACGAAAGCCGATCTTGCATTGACGGGTCCTGCCAGCATCGAAACCCGATCGATCGCCCAAGGAACGCTCAGATTCTATGCCCGGTTTGATCAACCAATCTTCTCAATTGGCCCGGTTGAGTGCCAAGGCGGGATCATCAACGAGTTGGACTTTGTGCCGGGCGAATCATCTGCATCGATCTCGGTCACACCGAGTGGTTCACTCGGCTACGTGATTGTTTCTATGCAAAGCGTTTTTGGTGCGAGCGGAGTACTGGGCGAAGCCACCCTGGCACTCGCTATTCTTCCTGGAGACTCGAATAGCTCGCGATCGATCGATGTAACAGAAATCTTGTCGTTGATGGATCTGATCGGATCATCGGATGCACAGAGCGATCTCGATGGGAGCGGCACCACCGACATCTTTGACCTGATCACTGTTCTCGAATCCGCTGATCGCAACCTCCCCGTCCTCCCTCCGCTGCTGGGAAAGATTGACGGGTTTTTGATCAATGCCGGCGCATGGTCGCCGGCGATTATCTTCGA
>JBCDAP010000051.1:0-7992 GCA_039185335.1 Planctomycetota bacterium
ATTTCTGATGATCTGACACGGATCGCTTCGAACAGCATCTCGACTTCCGAGACCCTCGCTTCCGCGGAGTCAATCGTTGAGTCGGCCTCCGGCGCCCCGATGACCTTTGATCAGGCAGAGGCATACTCGCTGCAGTCGCTGGAGTCACTTCGGACCTTGGCGATCTCGAATAACCAACTTCTTCGTCCTTCCGATGCTTCAGCAGCATTGATCACAACGCTCGCGGTCGCAGAGGGCGACATCCTGAACGCTCTCGCCGAGGTGCTCTCGTTGATCCCGCAGCAGCGGGCTCAGATCGCATTGGCCGAACAGGGGATCGCGTTGAGCTCAGATCCCGAGATCCGCATCATGCTGCTCGATCAGACCGCAACGTCGGTCAAGCGATTCGGGAACCTGCTCGAGCCTCGTCACATTGATGCGATCCGCACGATCGCCTCATCCGCTGAGGACGATGAAGCGACCTCGGCAGCGGCGTTGCTCGGGGCACTCAATCTTCCGACCGACCAGATCACGCCTTTTGTGTTTACGACGCGATAACGCGGCTCGGATCCGGCTGCGAATGGAAGAAATAGGCCCGTTTTGTTCAGCAGATAGGCCTGCCGAGACAATCGCAGAAGCCGCATGTTCGGTCCGATCCGCGCAAACGTCGCGCGGCTGGGCTTCTACGTCCTGTTCACATGAACTCAGGAGATCGAAGCGTCGATCCCCTGTTTATGGAATGGAGAGCCCATCGACATCACGAAGCCGCCTTCACGCTGACCGAGCTGATCATTGTGATCATCACGCTTGCGGTGCTTGCTGCGATTCTCGGACCTCGGTTCGCCGAAGCTGGCACAGAGGCATCGAAGGCGCAGCTGCAGAGTGAGCTCGCGCTGATCGACAATCAGCTCGAACTCTTTCGCGCGGATCATGCCGGCCGGTATCCCCACGAAGTGCCGGCAGCCATGTTCCTGGACCCGGATATTTACGATGGCTGGGGTGTATTAGTGGGTTCGAGGTACCTGCTGACCACTCCGCGAAATCCCTATCTCGGCGGGACGATACTGAGCGAAGGATCCCGAGAGAACGCCCTTGAGACGTCCTCGGAGCATTCTTGGCTGTTCGATAGAGACATGCAGTCGCCTTACTTTGGATCCATCTTCGCCGTGGGCTTCGACCAGTTTGCCGACACGCTCGCTCATGAAAGCGAAACCGAGGGTCATTGAATATTTCTGCTGGGCTTCAAGCCCATCGGAGGCCCGGCCGATACCCCGGTACTGGGCGTTTTGACGTCAGGAGTGTTCACCATGCGCGGATTCACACTTGTCGATGCTTGCTTCACGGTTGCTGCGATCGGTCTGTTGGCGTTCATCACGGCACCACAGCTGTCTCGCGCATCGGAGTCTTCGATCATCGAGAAACTCGATCAGCAGCTTCTTGTCGCGTCGGAGGCGATCCGTTTGTATCGAGAGTTTGAGTCGGAGCGTCCTGTTGTTTCGGCGACGGAAGAAGGATGGGGGAATTTGCTAGAGGCGGAGCTCATCGATACTCAATTTCCGAATGCCTACACAGGGTCACCGGCACTGGTGGAAGGGACAGCTCTTGATGCGCAATCGATTGGTCCTCACTCAGGGTTTGGTTACGTTTATCAGCAAGAACCAGGTGTGTTGTTCGCTGTTGGATTCGATCAAGTGAACCGCAAATTGTTTCATCAACCTGGTTATGTCGGCAACACCAATGTAAGGGGGCCTCACAATCTTCGGTGAGTGTCTTCATATAGGTGAAACGATGGCCGATAGATTCTACGGGATTCTATGGCCACAAGGATCGATCCAACCCAGCCTCAACCACCTCGCGTGCTTGTTGTTGACGATGAGCCTCACATCGCCCATGTGATTGCGCTCTCAATGAGCAGAGCTGGCTATCGAACAGCGATGGCGAACGATGGCAATGCCGGTATCCAAATGGCTCGCGCTGCTCGGCCTGATCTGATCATTACGGATCACCAGATGCCGTATGTCACGGGCTTGGACATGTGCCGGCAGATGATGCGTGATCCTGAGCTCGCTGGCATTCCCGCGATCATGGTCACGGCTCGTGGTTATGCGCTCAGTCCGCTCGAAATGGATGAGGCGCTCATTGTGGAACTGGTGACCAAGCCGTTCTCGCCCAGGATGTTGGTGAAGCTCGCGGGAGAAGTTCTGGAAGCCACGACACCTCGTCTCAGAAAGGCGTCCTGAGATGTGTGCCTGGTCGGACCCATTCCTTTCTGATGAGGACGATCGCCGGCTGAGCGACAAGCTCGCTGAGTTTGGTTTGCTCGCATGGAACTATCAGGCTGGGGAAGTCGTGTCGCTGACCAACCTCACTCCAGCGATCAATCAATGGTCGGAGTCGCCCGAGATTCTTGGAGCGGTCGGACTTGCGGTGACCGAGCACGAAGGTGAGAAGTCGCAGCTGTGGCTCGATCAGTTCCACCTGTTCTTGATCCCTCGGATGCAGCAAGGACGCTTGGTCGGGCGTCTTGTGCTGATGTCGCGGGATGGGGGACAGCCTCATACAAAGATGTTAGAGAGCCTGTGCCATCGAGCAGATATTGATTTTGATTCGTTCATGCGAGAGATCGGCGAGCTGCCTGAACGCACATCCAAGCAGGTTGATGAAATCGCCGGGATGCTGGCTTGGGCGGTCGAAGAGCACGAAAGATCGTGCAAGCATCGAGGGACCATTGTTTCGGTGACAGAGGAACTGACGGCATCGTTCGAGGAGCTGGCGCTGCTTTATGCGTTGCGGACAACCATGGAAGATGTGCGGCATCCCACCCGCACCGTGATCCAGGTGTGCCGGAAGCTCACCGAGATGAGCTCGTTCCGTTGGGCATTGGCACGATTCGCGAGCGACCAGGCCATCGCATCGCGTCTTTCGGGCGAATTGATCGTGACGGGCACGCCTGCGCATCCTCGAGGAGAACTCCGACTAGTTGCCGACTTGTTGGCGAGTGAGATGGATCGTCTGGAGCGGGAGGAGCGGGTCTTCGCTGGCGGACCGCGCAACACACGGGTAGGAGAGATTGTGGCATTCCCGATCCGAAGCGGAAACTGTGTCGCAGGTGTTCTCGTGGCGCAGCACAGCGAGCGAGACATCCAGTACACATCCAATGAAATTAAAGTGCTTGAGTCGGCCGCGGCTTCGCTCTCGGTTGTCTTGGATAACGCGAGCTTGTACGAACAGCAGAGCGCGATGTTCCTGGGCATTCTCGAGGCGTTGACCGCATCGATCGATGCAAAGGACCCTTACACCCGCGGCCATTCCCAGCGCGTGGCCGATCTCGCGATGGAGCTTGCTCGCAAAGCGGGACTCTCGCCTGACGAATGCGAGCGTGTTCACATCTCCGGGTTGGTGCACGATATCGGCAAAATCGGGGTGTCCGAGGCGGTCCTTCGCAAAACCGGAAAGCTCACGAACGAAGAGTACGACGAGATCAAACGCCATCCAGAGATCGGCTATCGCATCCTTCGCGATATCCCGAACTTCGAAGATATTCTCGAAGGCGTGCTGTCGCACCACGAAAAATTCGATGGGGGGGGATACCCTCAGAACTTGGCCGGGAACGAGATCCCGCTGGTTGCCAGAGTCATTGGTCTTGCCGATGCGTTCGATGCAATGAGTTCAACGCGTACGTATCGCCAAGCGATGAGCCGACAGGATGTGATCGCGGAGATCATGAGGTGTGCCGGAACGCACTTCGATCCCGATCTCGTTAAGCACTTTATGACAATCGATCTGAGTGCATACGACGAGGCGCTCGCTCGCGATGCAGCGTTCGGAGAAGAAGAAGATCAGCAGCAGGCCGCCTGAATGAAAAGAGCCAACCCCGAAGGGCTGGCTCTGTTGTTCATTGAATACAAGTTGACACGAACTCGTTTACGGCGTGCAGCCTTCCTGGAGGATATTCAGGAACAGCAGTTCGTCGAAGATGTCGTGCTGCCCATCCAGAAGCATGTCCGCTGTTGGAGGCGCGTCGTTTCTGAACTGTGTCCGCCAGACGGTGTAATCGTTGGCATCGACCGTGCCGTCGACGTTCCAGTCACCCAAGCATTGGCACGAGTCGGGTGTCCCATCCGCGTTGCGGTCGGGGACGAGTGTGTCAAAGATCAGGTTGTCGAAACGATCGTAGAAGACACCCTCGAGTGTGCTAGTCGAAGTAAAGTCGAGGATTGTGTCTCCGTCACAATCGGTCGAAGCACTCAGCTCCAGCACGTCAGGCGTCCCGTTGGTGTTGCGATCGGCCTGGTCGGCGTTCGGGGTCGATGGCGCGTTGTCCGATGCGTCGGGGACATCATCGAAGTCAGAGTCTGCCCCGAATGTGGCAGCGAAGGATGCGAACGAGCCGAGCACACCGGTCAATTCATCAAGGATGTCAGCCGCTGCTTCATCCGGAGTTGTGCTTCCCAAAGGTTGCCCTGTGACTTGTTCGTAGAGCCTCTTCAATTGCTCAACACGTTCGTCGGCACCGTTCTTCATGATCTCGGCCGTCTCGCGACGGAGTTGCGAGATTTGATCGTTGCCGGGGTTCTGGGCATCGGTCACAACCTTCAACGGACCGGCGATACGCTGAAGCTTGAGCGCGAGCAACAGCAGCTTGCGTGCGCCCTCTTCGGTCATCGGGGCCGGGTTGTCGATCTCGGCTTGCAAGCAATTGCCGAGTTCCGTTGATTTCTCGTCGTACGCCTTGCGGAGCTGAGCGAGCGTGGGCGACTCTGCGTACCAGTTCTCGATCACGCGGAAGCGGCCCGTAGCCGTGCGATCGAAGTACCAGACGTCATCCTGATCGCCGTCGCCATCGAAGTCGAGTTGCTCGTTGTTCGCCGTCTTCGTCCAGGTGTCGATACCACCCGTGGCGTCCTGGTCGGTGTCGTGAGTCCACGACATCGTCCACGTGGTCACACCGTCTTTGACGCGCTTGGTCATGCCGGTGAGGGCGACCGAGTGGCCACCGCGACGGATGAAGCCTGTACCAGCATCGTTGATCTCGTAGAAGCCGTAAGAGAACTCGACGTCTTGGCCTTTGCAGAGTTCTGCAAACATCTGGTCGGGCGAAGTGAAGTTGTCGACGTCGAAAGGAAGACCACCTGTCTCGATGGTGAGCGGGAATCCGCGCGTGCCATCGGCCTTGGTGAAGTACTTAGCGACCGACTTCTTCAACTCAAGCTGCTTCTGCTTGCCCGTGCCGTCCTCGGCATCGCCATGCAGGTTAAAGAAGAGACGCATCCAGATATCGGGATCGTCTTCCCAAAGCTCGCCC
Organism: Planctomycetota bacterium; assembly: GCA_039185335.1. Lineage (GTDB taxonomy): Bacteria > Planctomycetota > Phycisphaerae > Phycisphaerales > UBA1924 > JBCDAP01. The sequence goes on from JBCDAP010000051.1 coordinate 5,285, forward strand.
GCGCCGAGGCAGTACACCTGGTTGAGCCAGTTGAACGACGAGCCGTGGGCGTTGAGCGCACAAGAGTTGCGTTCTTCGTTGGTGTCGAGGTCAGCAACCTTGAAACCGGCTTGAGTCTTGGTGGTGATTGTCTCGCCGATCATCGGCCGGCTCGATGTGAACACCGAACCAGGAGGCGGCGTGATGGTGCGGGTGCGAGATGCGGGGCCGTCGCCACCCACACGGATCGGGCGTTCGTCGGTGTCGATGCTCGCGGTCGTCGTGTTGGGTGTTGCGGGGGCCTCCTCGAGACCGAAGGGCGTCAGTTCATAGTTCGCATTGCACGGACCGTAGGAGATGCCGTTCGAAGCGCCGGGCAGCGGGAACTCGAATGTCATCTCCGTGAACGGCACCTCTGTGTAGTGCATGTCCGAAAACACCGGGGCGTTCTGGATCACCCACTCGCCGTTGCAGGTCATGTTGAAGTACAGCATCTGCTGATGCTCGGTCGGAGCGATGATTGTGCAGGAGCCTCGCTGCGAGAAAGGTGTTGGTTCGACGCCAGGATAAGACTCGTAGCTGTACTGCTGGCATGGAGGAACCGGAATGAGTTCTTGGCGCGGGTTGTAGATGAATGGTTCGTTGTCTTCATCATTGGGTATGCCATCGCCGTCGTAATCGGTCGGGCGTTCGCACTCATCGGGGACGCCGTTGTTGTTGAAGTCGGAAGAGGTGCCTTCAACGATGTCGATTTCGTCTGGAACCTCATTCTGGTTGCAATCGTCGAACATCGGCGGGCTGCACAGCAACGGATCAGGATCGGAAACGAGCGTGTCGCTGACAAGCGGGCAGATGGCGAGATCGCCGAAGCCTGTTGCAAGATTGTTCAGATCGTTCAGCGGGATGATCGAGTTGAAGCCGAACGTTCCTTTATGGCTCTTTTCGGGATTAAACGAATCGGAGGACTCGATCGAGAAGCCGCAAGCAGAGTTGTTGATGGCAACGTAAAGGCACTCACCTCCGGGCATAGGCGGGAGTGGTGGATGGAAGACGGTCCATTGCAGACGCTGAACACCGTTGATGGGAAAGGGAATCGGGGTCGGCGGGGGGGCGTCGATTTGTGCGCCGGAGTATGACGCAAGTAGATCGCCAGGATCTCCTTCAGGAGTAACCAAGTAATACTGAACGATCCAGTTGTCTACAGGAGCGGGGTTACAGCCTGGGAGGTAGGTGCCGGTGCACTGGAATCCCAAGATTTCCGAACTTCCCGATGTTGGCTCGAAGTAGAAGTCATTCGCCCAGAGTGCGAACGATCCTCCCGGGAACGCATTCTCTTGATCGCCAATCGTGCAAACCTGTGAGGATGCATGTGATGCCAAAACCAGAGCCATCGCCGCTCCGCCGAGCCAATTTCTCAAAATCATGTTGCTCTCCGTGATCTCTATCCTGCGCTTCAACGCATTACTCAAAACACCATTCGCGCATCCCTGGCGCACCATTCACAGTACAGCCCCATCTCCAAGAGACGAGGGTTTTCTTTGAAATTACGTTGATCTTCACAGGGTAAGACCAAGTCTTCGGGTTGGTAACGGCTTACAGAGACAGGAAAACCGCTTATAGGATCAAGTAGCGGGGTGGGCGTCGCGTGCCGAGGCAGGTTGTCCGACAGCCGAAAATTTGGCCACTGCCACGGGAATGACCACATCGCTGACACAGCAGGGGAGCCAGACAGCGATCGCAAGCACAGCCGTGAGCAGTCCCGCGGTCACAAGGCCGATCTCACTCGAGGCTCCGCTCATGCCAAGATGAGCGGCGGAGGCCGCGGTGCTGACCAGGACATGTCCCAGGTGAGGGAGTTTCGAGGTCACAAACCGCCATCCGAGCACCACGCCGGCGAGCGCGAGCAGGGCCTTGCCCGCCCAAGCTTCCAGGTTGTGGGCGTGTGTGTGAGCGCCGGTGAACCCCGCGAGCCGCTCGCCCAGGATCGGGATGAGAACGTCGCTGGTGTGGCACAGGAGAACCGCGGTGACCACCGTTAAGGGCGCGACAAACAAGAACGCTGACTGCGGTCTCATCAGACGGATCAGCGCTGTCGTGGCAAAGGCGCTGCCGATCAGGTGAAGTGCGTGTCCACCCATGAAGACCGCGTGGTAGCGTTCTCCGGTCATGCCGAGGGCGAGTGTGATCCAAAGGATGGTGATGCCGACAACCGCCCCGAAGGCTGTAAAAGGAAGGTGAGAAAGAATCTGTGACCAGAGTGAGGCGGTCGGTTTGTGGCAGCAGATCCGTCCGAGCATGAAGGCATTCTATCCGTGCATCTTTCAATCGAGATTCAATTCCCAAAAACTTCTTCGCCCCAAAGAGAGAGATTGATGAGCGGCCAAGCCAGATTCCAGTGCCGCTCGGGTTCGGCCGCGACAATCGCAAGAGAGCCCGGCTGAAAATAGCTGCGAAGAAACTCGCTCTCGAGCAGGGTAGAGGCTTCGCTCGCGCACCAGCGCTGGAACGGGACCGGAAAGCTCGCCTTAGGACGATCGACGATCTCACGCGGCAAGTCGTCCGCAAATGCTCTCCGCAGCGGCATCTTGGTATGCGCTTGATCTTCTTCGTTGATCCAGAAGCGATGGCCAGCCGGGATGGACTCCGCGAGCGCCGCAACGCCCGTATCAGCGTAGGGCGTGCGCCCCTCAACACCTGCCAGCATCGTGGCGGAATCCAGACGTTGCAGC
>JBCDAP010000052.1:0-7961 GCA_039185335.1 Planctomycetota bacterium
ACGCAGACCCATCCCAGCCGCGAGCTCTGGGACACCTTCACAAGCGATCCCTCCGCCGGTATCCAGCTTCTCAGTCAGTACGGGCAGAGTGCTTGAGAGAATCGGCAATCCCACCAGCATCCCTTGTACCATCGACTGACAAAAACTCTCTCGGGTTGAATGCACGACCATGATGTCCATACTCGCCATCCACGAGGGTGCCTCGGAGTACGGAACCCAGTTGTAATTCACGATCCCCGAGCCTGCGTCCTCTTGCGGAGGATCGAGGTAACCCGCAAGATGCAACTCCGCCTTGGCGCGCACCTCTGCAGGGAGCATCGCCCAGGCGGCTCGCGTCGCCTCCTCGCCCTTGCTCGAACTCGGCAGGCGCGCAAACAATCCGAGCTTCACTTTCTCGTTGGGCTCACGCTCGTAAGCCGGCGTTACCGCAAGGAAATCAGCCGCGTTCGCAATCCCGTGTTTGCTGGTGAGACGCCCATCGAACTTGCCGGCGAAGTCTTCAGCGACATCCATCGAGATCGTGTGGACGTCGAAGCGGAATCCGTCACGCCTGTACCGCTTAAGCATGACATCCCGTCCCCTTCCGTCCGCCATGATCAGCGTCCGTGAAGCTAGTCCAGCCTTCATAAGCATCTTCAGCCCGCCGGCTGTTCGCACGTCCGGATCGCCACCCATCAGGATGTCGAATCGTTGGCCGCTCTTGATCAGCTTGCGAGCAGCACACCAGCCAGTCGGACGAGCGCGACGCAAGTAAGGCATCGTCACAAACTCGATCCCGCCCGGCCCGTCGCTCAACTCACCCGCGAACTCCAGCACGCGCCAATCCCAGCTCTTCTCGCAAAGCACGGTGATCCGCATCCCGAGGCGAGCCAGGTCGCCAAGCAGCATGATGCGGAAGAGCTCCACGCCGTGCACGGGTTTCTTCCGGCGCGGACGGAAGAAACCTCGCTCATACAAAGCCATCGATTTCCCTGCAAGGGGAAACTCCCTCGAACCGACACCATTCACGTCAGAGGCGCTCCGTCGCGAGTGAGGCAAGCTCAGAGCGTTCGCTCTTCGCGAGTGAGATATGACCGACAAGACCTGCTCCGCGCATCCGATCGACCGCGTAGGTCAAACCGTTGCTGGACGCATCCAGGTAAGGATTGTCGATCTGCTCGATATCACCGGTGAAGACGATCTTTGTCGAATCCCCGACACGCGAGATGATCGTCTTCACCTCGTGCGGCGTCAGGTTCTGCGCCTCGTCCACAATGATGAACTGATTCGGGATCGAACGCCCGCGGATGTACGTCAGCGGCTCGAGCACCAAGCGTCCGTCAGCGATCAAGCGGTTGATTCGCTGCTCGGTCGTGTGGCTCTCCGCCGCCTGCATCGGGTGCCCGCGTGTCGACAACAGATACGTCAGGTTGTCGAAGATCGGCTGCATCCACGCGCTCAGCTTCTCGTCCTTATCGCCCGGCAGGTATCCGATGTCACGCCCCATCGGCATGATCGGACGCGCCACCAGCAACTTCTCGTACCGCTCTTCGGTGTAGACCTTCTGCATTCCCGCTGCAACTGCCAACAACGTCTTGCCAGTGCCGGCAGAACCCAGCAGCGTCACCAAGCGAACCTCGTCGTCGAGCAACAGATCCAACGCCATCGTCTGCTGAACATTCCTCGCCATGATCCCGAACGTCGGCTTTCGCGGCGGCGAGACAGGGATCAGATGCTCCGTGTCCGCCAAACGCCGAGCGAGCCCTGTGTGCCCTTCGTCCATCGCATCGATCAGCAGCGCAAACTCGTTCGGCACCAGACCAATCTCCTCGGGCTCTTCAACACCCGCCTCGTCTCCCGGCGGATGGTCCGGAACACGTGCCGCCTCGAGTGTCTCGAGCGGTAGCATCCGCTCCGCGTACAAGTCGTCGATCGCCTGCCGTTCCACGCGAACCGACTCATACCCCGAATAGAGCTTTTCGAGGTCGACCTTCTTGTTCTCGTAATCCTCCGTTCTGAGGTCGAGCGCGTCGCTCTTGATCCGCGCGTTGATGTCCTTCGAGACGAACACCACCGGCTCGCCCTGCTCCATCAACGACCACGCCACCGAGATGATCCGATTATCAGGTGTGTCCGCCTCAATCGCCCGCGGACGCTGGATGTCCTGAGAGATCATGATCCGGAGTTTCCCGGTTGGTGCCGCCGTCCGACCACCATTCACCTCTTCGCCTACACCCTCGAGCGACACTCCCTCGTTGAGCTTGCCGTTCTCACGCAGCGCGTCGAGATACCGGATCGCCTCGCGAGCGTTCCGCCCGATCGACTCACCTTTTCCCTTGAAACGGTCGATTTCTTCGAGCACCGTGAACGGGATCACGATGTCGTTATCCTCGAATACGAAAAGCGACTTCGGATCATGCAGAAGCACATTCGTGTCCAGCACAAATGTCTTCACCGAAGTCGCAGGCCGAGGCACCGGCGAGCCACGATGAGGCAGCTTGCCCGAACCGCGCTGATTCCACCCCCGCTTCTTCTGCCCTTCTCCTGCCCCTTTCTTGGACGCGGTCTCCACTCCGCTCATCGGCCCTCCTCCGACGGGTTGCATCAGGTCTGCTGGGTCTGGTGAGTTCAACGCCTTCTTCTTCATGAGGCTCACTCCTCTGCCTCGAAAACCGGACCAACCGGAAGCTCTGCTGGCCCACGGAAACGCTCCATCGCTTCATCGGCAAGTCTACACCCCAAACGCCAAATCCGCCTGAATCCACAAACCGCTCACTACCATGTCGCTATGAAACTCCAAACACTCCTCGATGTGATGAACACGATCGCCCCTCGCTCTCTCGCCGCCTCGTGGGACAATGTGGGCCTCCTCATCGGGACGCCGGACGACCCAATCGAGGGACCCGTGGTGCTGACGATCGATCTCACTCCGACCGTTGTTGACGAAGCGATCGAGAAATCCGCGTCCGCGGTCATCGCCTATCACCCTCCCATCTTTCAACCGATCGCCGCGATTTCGGATGCAACCCCACGGTCCGCGGCTCTTCTCCGCCTGATCCGTTCAGGAGCCGCGGTTTATTCCCCCCACACGGCACTCGACGCGTCAAAGAACGGGATGGCCGAGTGGTTGCTCCGATCGTGCGCACCAGGGGAGATCAACAGCATTCGAGCGCTCGAACCGCACACACCGACTGCCCGTGCCTTCAAGATCGTAACCTTTGTGCCATCTCCCCATCTGGACGCCCTGCGTATCGCCATGAGCAACGCAGGCGCAGGCATCATCGGAAACTACACGCATTGCTCATTTAGCCTCGACGGCACCGGAACGTTCCTCGGCAACGAATCAACCAATCCGACAATCGGACAACGCGGCCAATTGGAGTCGGTGAGCGAAGCTCGCCTCGAAATGGCAACGCCTCATCATTCGGTTCACAACGTGGTAGAAGCCCTTCGCAGCGCACATCCGTACGAAGAACCAGCCTTTGATCTCTATCCACTCGAAGCCGCCCACGATCCGGAGCTTGGCTCAGGAAGAATTGGCAAACTGAGTACACTCGCAACCACCGAAGAACTCATCACTTCAACACATGAATCGCTCGGCGTTCCGGTCAAAGCAGCACTCGCTCAAAGCCAAGACGCCGTCTACTCTATCGCGGTTTGCCCCGGCGCAGGATCATCTTTGCTGAACGACGCGAAACGCGCAGGTGCGGACGCCTTTATCACGGGCGAGATGTCACACCACGATGTACTTCACGCCACGCTTGATCTGAATATGCATGTCCTGCTTGCGGGACATACGAATACGGAACGCCCATATCTATGCGAGCTTCGTAAACGGTTGTCCGAATCGATCAGCGGTATCGACTTTGAGATCAGCGAATCCGATCGCTCACCGCTCGCGATCCGAGGAATCTGATTCGAAGACACAACCTGATCCGATCGACTCCAGAACAAAAACAACATCCTGGGCATCCGTCTCACCCGAGCCGTCAAAGTCTGCAATCCGCTCGTTCTGCAAATCGACCGCTTCTAGATAGACGACCAGGTCGAAGAAATCGACATCATCGTCGCGTTCAATATCAGCCCGGCAAAGGCGCCCATCGAAACCCGGAGCCGTGATCAGCTCCAGATCAAAGTGGCTCTTCGTGCTCGTGAGATATTCGTCGAGGTAGGGCGAGTAGGTCCGGACACGGACCATATCGGATTGGCTTGTCATTTCGTACAGACGCAGAAAACCCTGGCCGCCCTCGAGACGCCCCTGATAGTCAGCGAGGAGTTCGTGCACAAGGTTGCCGAAATCAGTGAACGTTGCCACCTGCCCCTCGCCTTTAATGTGCCCCGACATCACAAACATGATGTTGGGATGATTCACAACCAGCTTGCGCCAGATGTCCCCGCCGTCGTTTGTGCCGCCGGGGAGGTTCGCGGTGCCGTAGTTGTAAGGCGAACCTCCGTACGGACGGACCGTGCTATCCATGCGAGTGTCGTCGGAATAGGTGTGCGCGTGGGTAATGATGATTGCCAGCCGATCATGATGCTGCGCAAGCACCGTGTTCGCCCAATCGAGAACAGAATCGCGCGGCCCCCACTCGAGCGAAACAACGATCCACTTCCTTCCTGCAGCTTCGAAGAGCGAGAAAGAATTCTCAGAATGATCCGGATGCATCAGACCGCCATGAGTGTGCTGCTCTGCGATACGCGATGGCGGGAAGTATTCATTCATCAACGTCTCACGTGTCGCTCCGTTTCCGTTCGGACCGACATCGTGGTTCCCCTGCGCGAGAATGTAAGGAACATGCCCGTGAAGAAGATCGATGGCCTGCTTCGCAACCTGCCATTGCGATCGGCTGTTGCGGTTGGTGATATCGCCCAAGTGGAGGACCATCTCGACACCGAGACTTGCGGCATTGTTCGCGATCCACTGGGTCTGGTTGATGAATATGTCAGGATGATTCTGAGCGTAAAGCTGGGTATCGGGCATCACGACAAGATGATCCGCACCAGCTCGCGTGGCGATCTCTAGACCCGAGCGCATCGGGACCCAAGCGAAGGAGAACATTGTCTCGCCAGAGAGCCCCTCGATGTACATCGTAGGGATGTCGCGCGTTTCAACGACGTAAGCCCTGTACTGTTCGTCCCAAGACGAGACCACAACGTTGTCCCGATTCGTCAGTTGTCCTCCAGCCGGAGAGACGAGGAGCGCCCCCGCGCGTTCATCCGAAACCCCATTGATACGGAGCAAGACTCGCCCTGCTTCTAGGATCGTGACAGCAAAGTCGCCGTCAGCATGCTCAATGGTCGGCTTCGCACCCGAGTTCTCGGCGATTGTCCCGGTGACGATGTCATCGGAGCCATCCGGGAGATACAAAAAAACAACCGGATCATTCTCATAGCTCGAACCATCGGATCCGTTGTCTTTGCAATAGATCGCGTAACGCCCATCACCAAGGTTTCTTGAAAGAGCATAGTTATCCTCGTTCTTTCCTCCAGCGACGAGCAGCACGCCATTCGCACCAGTGGCACCAAAGTCGCCAACATCAAGAAGGTAGACACCTGATGACGCGGGATCGTCGTAGAACGTCTCTGACGAGCCAAGCGATACGCCGGGGGCACCCACGATGTTCGTCAGCGTTGCGTTGTTCGCATCGTTGAAGGCATGCCCTCCGATGAAACCCGCATCAAAGGGAAAGAAGACTGCAGAAAAATCGACATTCATCTCCTCTCCTGATGGAGCACCAGCGATGGCGGCAAAGGGAGAACGAGTCGCGTTCGATCGAGCAGTCGCGATCGTGGCGTAGAGATCGCTTCCGTTGTTGCCACCCCCAGCCGCATTATCACGAGCCAGATCGCGCACCGCGAAGAGTGTGACGCCACGCTCGAGATCGCCGCCCGAGCCGAAACCCGTGCCGAAATCACCGCGGTTCTGAGTGACCACCGAGAACAGGTTCGCGGCAGCGAGAACATCAAAATCGACCGAGTCTTTCCTGTTCTCTGTATCGATTTGGGTGACATCAACCAGACCAACGAGCGGCACAGAATCATTGTGAGCCAAACTCATCGGAGCAAGAACCGCAGCCGCCGCGCACATCAGGATCATCTCTCGCATCTCTCGCTCATCCATTCTTCAAAAAGGAAGATCTCAGGGAAGCGAGTATATGCATCAAGACGTGACGGCTTCAGCCGTCACGCCGCGCCAGCCTGAACCGCCTTCGGATCGGTAATGAGCAACTCATCAATAACCGGTGCATCATCGAGCGGCTTGCCCTTCGCATCGGTCAGCGGGCGACCATCAAGCGTCTTGATAATCGGGATCGGGTTGTCCGCGAGAAGCTGGTCGAGATTCGCCTGGAGCTGCTTCTGCTGATCTTCGGGCAGCTCCGCCCACTTGCCGCGCCCCCGGCACTTCGGAAAGCGTGAACAACCCAGCCAAGGACCACGAACACCATCGCGAAGGTTGAGCTGGGAATCGCACTTCGGACACTTGAGATCGGTCAGCAGAGGCGGAGGTGACGGAGCCGTGACCTTCCCTTTCTTGTCGATGTTGAGAATCATGCCAACATCTTCGGGCTTCTCGCCGTCTTCCAGCATGGTCGCGAGGAACGGCCCAAAGCGCCCGTTCTTGCGGATCATCGGCCGACCGGTGAGGGGACACTGGATGTTGACGAACTCCGCCGGCATGGGCCTGCCCTCACGGTCGCAAGGGCAGGCATAGTTGCACTTGGGATACGTTGAGCAAGAAAGGAAACGCCCGTTCTTTCCGAAGCGGTATACGAGCGTCGCGCCGCACTTCTCGCACCGATACTCGTCGGGCGCAGGATGGACCTCGGCCTTCGCGTGTTGAAGATCTTCGTGAGCGGCCTCGAGCCGTTCGGCAAACGGACCGTAAAAACGCTGAAGAGTTTCAACCCAGTCGCGGTGTTCCTCCGCGATCTTGTCGAGATCCTCTTCCAACTGGCGTGTGAAGTCCACCTGCATGATGTCCGGAAAAGCCTCGATCAACTTGTCCGTGACAACCTCACCCAAATCCGTCGCAAAGAAGCGGCGTGTGATCTGCTCAACATACTTGCGGTCTTGGATGACCTGAATGATCGATGCGTAGGTCGAAGGGCGGCCAATCCCTTCGGATTCGAGCGTCTTGATGAGCGAAGCCTCCGAGTACCGCGCCGGCGGAGAAGAGAACTTCTGATCGGCGTCGATCGCGAAGGGATACATCGCCTGCCCTTCGGAATTCGCAGGCAACGTCTGCTCATCAGACGCCGTCGGCACCCCCATCACCTTCATAAAGCCATCGAAGACAAGCACGCGCCCCGTCGCACGGAACGTCAGCTGGTGCTTGTTGCCGCCCTTGATGAGAATCGTGGTCGAATCCCATTGAGCGGGTGTCATCTGGCACGCAACGAAGCGACGCCAGATGAGGTCGTAGAGCTTCCACTGGTCCGGCTCAAGCTGACTCTTCAGCGAATCCGGGTGACGAGAGACATCCGTCGGTCGAATCGCTTCGTGCGCCTCCTGCGCGGACTTGTTCGACGAACCGAAGAAATTGGGCTTCTCGGGAAGATACTTGCCGCCATATGACGATTGGATGTGCCCGCGAGCCATCTCGATCGCATCACCCGAGAGGTGCGTCGAGTCGGTTCGCATATAGGTGATCAGGCCGACCGAACCTTCGCCTTTGAGTTCAAGCCCTTCATACAAGCGTTGCGCCGTACGCATGGTCCGTTGAGCACCGAAGCCGAGGCGTGAGGAAGCGGCCTGCTGGAGCGTTGATGTGATAAACGGAGCGCTCGGACGCGACTGCGTGCGTTTGGTTTCGATCGAATCAACCGCGTACGCAACCGCAGGATCAACCGTGGCCTCGATCCGCCGGGTCCACCGAGCCGGACCTTTCCCCGATTCGTTCTCCTCAACCTCAGAGCGGATGTCGGTCAAACCCGCGGATTCAAGAATGGGCAAAAGCTTGGGAAGGAGATCGCACGTGTCGG
>JBCDAP010000053.1:0-7916 GCA_039185335.1 Planctomycetota bacterium
CCGGAGCACTACCGCAGGCGTCCCAGGCCTCCCACCTGTCCCAGGTGGCGCCACAGGCCATCCACCCTCCCGTCCCATCAGAGCACCAGCACCAGCGCGGGGCGTGAAGTTGATATGGGTGCCGCCTGGAGGGACTTCTTCTCCCGTCGCAATCACCCCGATGCCGAGCTCAAGATACGGCGCAATCTGGCGATCTTTGGGTTTGTCATCGTCAGTGAAGTACAAACGGAACCCGCCTGCGATGTTCGCGCCGAATGCATCGTCGCCCTCGTCCTGGGCGAAGTACCAACCTGAGGCGGTCACATTGAACTCGAAGTTCTCACCGATAAAGTAGTGGAAGGCGATGTTGCCCTGATAGTCGTTGGATTCTGACTCGGTGGCAAATCCCGCGCCGATCGAAAAAGCGGCATGCCCTGCCTCGCCAAACGGCGGGTTTTCTTTTCGTCCATTGGAGATGATCGGGCGAATCGTGCGGAGCGTCGCGCGTTCGAGCGAAGGTGTAGAGCCTGATGAGGCGTGATACATCAGCCCCGAGGCTGGATCGAGGATGTGCTGTGTCTCCGCGGAGATAGTGGATGTGATGGCGGAGAGAATGCTGAGCGTTCCGAGAAGCGATCGCGATGGCGTTGAATCGTGCGGCATCGGTTGGGATAGTACCCGAGAAACCGGTGGCTTTGATGGATTCTCGGTTGGCGCCTGGTACGAGGATAGGATGAGGGCGTCAGGAGGCCCCATGGACGACGATATCCGGAAAAGAGTCGAGAAAATCGAGGAAACACAAGCGTTTGCAGAGCACACGGCGGATCAACTCTCGGACGAGGTCCGCAAGGTCCACGATCTGGTTGGCTTGTTGGCCAAGCGGGTTGGCGATCTCGAGAAGCGTCTGAAGGAGGTCGAGAGAGAAGAAGGCGTGAAGGGCTTGCCCGATGCACTCGAGGATCTGCCCCCGCATTCTGCTGGTTAATCGATCCGCGGGTCAACGAATCGGTACGCGATATCGACAGCGAGATTGAGCAGCACAAGCGTTGTTGAGAACACAAGCGTTACGCCCATGATCAGGAACAGGTCTTTGTTCAGCACCGCGGCGACGAAGTGCTGGCCAATACCAGGCACATTGAAGACTTTCTCAACGACAAACGATCCGGTCATGGCGAAGGCGAGCGCTGGTCCTAGGTACGAGATCACTGGGAGGAAGGCGTTCTTGAACGCGTGTTTGTAGATGATGCGCGCAGGTGAGCATCCTTTGGCACGAGCTGTGCGCACATAGTCAGCCGAGAGGGTTTCGATCATTCCGAGACGGGTAAGACGCGCGATGTACGCGGAGAAGGGGAGTGAGAGCGTGAACGCCGGGAGGATGATGTCTTGAGGCGAGCCCCACGATCCGACAGAGCCGATGTTCAGGAAGACCGGGAAAACGATCAGCAGGACTGTGCCCGTGACGAAGGAGGGCAACGAGATACCGACGAGCGCGATCGAGAGGGTGGAGAGATCGAGCATGGAATTGGGTCGCAGCGCACCGGCGATGCCGGCGGAAGTGCCGATGAACAGCGCGATTGCGATCGCGGTGATGCCGAGCGTCATCGAAACGGGCAGAGACGCCGCGATGATGTCGTTGACAGTCCAGTCTTCGTACTGAAATGAAGGGCCGAAGTCGAGCGCCGGCCCCGGGTTTTCGGATCCTGCTATTCGATCGCGTATGTGATTCACTCCGGTGACGCCGCCCAGGTAATCGAAGTAGAACACGATCGGATCATCGAGGTTGTAACGCTTTTCCGCAGCTGCAAGAACTTCGGGCGAGACAATCTTGTCCGGGTCTGTCATGACCGCGGATCCTGGTATCAGCCAGGCCAGCACGAACGTGACGGTGTAGATCGCGACAAGGATGAGCGGTACCTGTGCGAGTCTGGATGTGATCAGCGGGATCATTGAGCCGGATTCTCCATTGGTTCCAGCTCATCTCGCGAGATGACTTCGACTTTGTGCAGGTAGGTCACAAGACGGGGGTGAGTGCTAATCCCGGTGACCGCGTTGCGATCAAGATCTTTGTTTGCGGCAAGCTCTTCGGGCGTCAGGAAGAGCATGGGCCGCGTGTACGTCCAGAGTGGCAAGATCGGGAATTGCTCCTGCACAGTGATCGCTTCAGCCTGCGCGAGCAGTTCCATACGCCGATGCGGGTCGGTCTCAACCGCGGCTTGCTCCATGAGCGATTCGAACTCGGAATCGTAGAACTTGCGAGTGTTGTTTCCGTTTTCTTTGCGATGCAGGTCAAGGAACGTGGTGGGGTCGCCGTAATCACCGAACCAACCGCCGCGGGCCATCATGAAGTTGCCGTTAACGATATCGTCTTTGTAGACCTTCGATTCCTTCCCAACGAGCTGAGTGGAGATGCCGAGCGCCTTCTTCCACATTGTTCCCATAGAGAGGGCGATGTCTTCGTGATAAGAGAGTGTCGAGTAGAGGAGATCGATGGTCGGGAAGTCTTCTCCGTTTTCGTTTTCGGGGATGCCATCACCATTGCGATCCTCCCAACCCGCTTTGATGAGCATCTGCTTGGCGAGTTCTGGGTTGTATCCGAGCCCTGCAGGCGAGGGGTAACCCGCGATTGAACCAGGTGGAATGAATGTGGTCGACGTGCGTTCCCCGGTTCGTTTCACAGCGTCAACCAAGAGCTGCTTGTTCACCGCAAGGGCGAGCGCTTTGCGGACGCGAGGGTCGGCGAGCGGGTTGGGATCACCGTTGACGAGCTCGGGCCTGCAATTGAACGACCAGAAGTAAGTTCCAAACGCCGGGACGATCTCGAGACCGGGGAAGTCGCCCGACTCATGAGCCTCTTTGAGTTCGGCGAGGTACGGGACCGTCGCATCCCACATCCAATCCGCTGTTCCTGTTTTCCAGGCGAGCACGCCGGTGTTCTGATCATTGATCGGAATGAAGTCGATGATCTTGGATTTGACCGTATCGGGATCGTAGAAGTGCGGATTGGGTTCGAGGCGCATGCCACGTTTGAATCTCCACTCCGTGGGCATGTATGGGCCGTTGGTCACAATCACGCCCGGCTTCGTCCATTCAAAGTCCATCTCAACAAGGCCCGAGTCGGGGTTCAGCCGAGAATGGCTCTCGATCGTGGCGCGATGAACCGGGTTGAGCGCCCCAAAGGCGCAGAGATCAAGGAAGTACGGGACGGGCTGATTCAGTTCGATCTGGAGTGTGTGGTCGTCGACGGCATTGATCGCAACCGTTTCACGGAATCGGGTGTTTGCTTCCGCAAAGAGCTGCTGGGCGGCTTGCGCATTGCGTTCCGCCCCACCGCGTTCCGCATAGGCAGCGGTCTGCGCCGTACGCCAGCCGTAGAAGTCTTTCGCCCCGCGGATATCGAATAGCAGGCCCACATAATCAGCAACCGTCTCCGGGAAGAGCATCCGCTTCCAGGCTTCCACAAAGTCATGGGCCGTGACCGGGTCGCCGTTCGACCACTTCGCGCCTTCACGGAGAAAGAACGTGTATGTGCGCTGATCGTCTGAGATGGTCCAGCGTTCAGCGACGGCAGGAACCACCGAAAAATCCCCAAGGTTGTCGAAGCGAACGAGTGTGTCGTAGATCGCGTACGAGAGCCTGAGGTCATGGCTGTAGCTCATCCGGGCCGGATCGAGCGTGAAGAAGTCATTGGTGAGAATGATCCGGAGATCGGGTTCGGCACGAGAGGACGGCCCGAGCGTCCACGCAGCGAGCACGCCGAGAACAAAGAAAACCGGAAGGACGGCGAAGCGTCGTTTCATCCCGCCAGGGTATCAGCCTTCGTCACGTCTCGGAGCGACCGCGAGGGAACTTTGGCGGTTGCACGTTTCGAGAATTACCTGAATTCGTTGGCCTGAGCTGAGTACGGTGCATTGAGAAGTTTCCCGCTCGCGCCGATCCAGGAATCGGAGGCCAAGAAGAAGGCACGGGCACCATTTTCGGTGATCGCGTCGTCGAATGCGTTGCCAAGACGCCGCGGATTAACGCTGTTGTTCAGCGAGCGGTCGGCAAGGATCGCAACCGTTTCGGCAGAAACCGCGAGATCTCGCAGTGCGGTGGTGGCCTCCGGCGACTCATCGTCGGCGGGGAGCATCTGAGCCAGCGCAGAGTTCACGAACGCCATGCCCTGCCCCGCGGCGATCGCGATATCAACCTTGAGATTGCTGCTGAATCGCTGCTCCTTTGCAGGATCGAGCAATTCACTCTCGAGTTCATTGAAAGCGAGGACCATTGCTCGAGGCCACCGTGGATCGGTGTAGGCGTCTTGCGCTTGGGTTCGCAAGCGTTTGCTGAGCGCTGTGGTGGCTTCCGCGAGGTAGGCAAGGCCTCGTTCGTGGCTTGCAAAGTCGCCCTCCATCGATGCGAGCGATGCCAGAAGCGCGGAAACAACAAGCGGATCGTCTTCTTCGGGGATGGTGCTTCGTGCCAGTTCGCCTGCAAGCTCCACAGCGGCATTCCGCTGTTGCTGGACAGAGTCCGAGGCCATCGAAGCTAGTGTGCGGCGATAGGCTCGAGCGGCGGCATAACGCACCGCCGGAGAGTCCTTCTCGAGTGCGACATCGAGAATGTCTGTTGCGGATCGCTCGGTTGCGATCGCTCCGGCGAGGGCCAGAGCTGCCGAGGTGTTGTGTGTTCGATCACCACCGATCACCTCGAGCAGTCCCTGCTTCGCGTCGTTGGCGTACTGCCGACGGAAGTCCGCTGAAACGGCGGGGCAGTCCAAGGGTTCGATTAACGCCCGTCGTGCCTCATCCACCTCGATGGGGTCTTCTGAATCGATTAATGCTGAAAGGTGGGTGTCGAGCAGCGTTCTCAGCTCTCGCCGAGCCTCGTTGCTGAGCGGTCTTGAGTTAGCCAGCTCGCACCAATTCACAGCATCGCTGGGCTGGGCCGTCGCGGGTTGGATGACGAAGCACGCCAGGGCGATAGAAAGGATGAGGGTCTTCACGGTGTCGTTCTCTTTATGGTCGATCGATAGGTGCTGGGGGCGAACCTCACAGGATGAAACACCGTATTCGTTGGGTGTTGGAAGCGTCAAACCGCACCCCGATCGGGTTCCGGCTTGTGAGCGCGTCGGGGTCGAGCCAATGCCCGATCGCAGGAAGCCTCAAATGGAGGCGGCAAGCGAGGTCATCCACCGATATAGTCGGTGTGAGGCGTTGTCGCACAAGGCGAAGGAGTACGCGTGTCCGGTATTCGGTTGGCCCCCATGATGCTCCGCACAATCCTGATTGGGGTTGGTACGCTCTGGGCCGCACTACTTTTGGTCGTCGGATATGCGGTGCTTGTTTCGGGCGGGAGCGGCGGGGTCGCGGATTTCTGGCTCGGTCTCGCCTCTTTTTCGGGTGGTCAGTTCATCCTGATGTATGTCGTTGCCGACCATCTGATCCGTGTTCGTGATCGGCGTTTCCCCATGGCTTTGCAGATGCTCGCGTCGGTCACATTTCTGGTTTCTTGCTCGATATGCGTTGCTCTACTGGTGTTCCCATCATGATTCGATCAGCGTTGCTTCCTGTGATTCTCATTCTTGCCCTGGGAACCATGGCTGGGCCATTCCTTCCGGATGCTCAGGCCCAGGACGGGCTTGCTATTCCGGATCATCAGCGTTTCACCCCCCGCATGCGCCGGATTGTGACGGATGAGCTCACTCGTGGTGCCCGCCTTCGGCTCGCGCTGACGCCCGATCCAACCTTCGATGACTTGCGCACGACCGCTCTGCTCATCCGTCTTGCTCGCCGGCTCACACCCGATGACCTTGAGCTGCTTCGCCTTGAGCGAGAGGCGTGGGCTTCGGCAGGTGAAGATAGTGAGGTGCTCGCGATCAATCGCAAGATTCTCAAGCTAGATCCTGAAGATCAGATCACTCAGCTGGCTGTCATCAACGCACGCATCAGCGAGCAACAGACCGCTGAGCTCCGTCTTGCAACCTACAGGCGTATCCAAGAACGAGGAGGTGCGATCCATCCTGCGGTGCGATCAAGGCTCGCCCTCGACTCCGCTCTACTCGCGCGGGACTTTGGCGATGAGATCCGCTACTTCGACGATGTCACGCTTGCCGCTACGCTTGATGTCACCAACAAGGATGCTGCGGTTCTGTTTGCAACCGAGTTTCTCGATCGCGCGACCGAACCGAGAGATCGAGTAGAGATTCTCTGCAATGTTGTGCTGGCCGACCCGATTGACGAAGCCGCGATGCTCAATCTGGCGCATGAACTCATGAGCCATGGTGCTTTTGATGGTGCTGCGCGGATGTTTGAGCTTCATCGCCGTCGCCTCTTGCAGGGTGAGGGCGGACTCGAGCTCAATGGGTTGGTCGACGCCGTACTTATCAACTGGATGTCCAAAGGACCTGAGTCGGGTTTGCAAGCACTGGCTTCGATGGATGCCGAAGCTCGTCGTGCCGACGAAGAACGCCGGCGGGAACTGGAACTCGAGGGATTTGATCCAGGGCCCAGGCCGGCGGGCTACTTGGTGCAACGACTCGAAGAGCTCGAACTTGCCATCCATGTTTCGCGCAACGATGTCGCCCGGGCGAGACAGTCTATCCAAGCGATCATCGAAGCAAAGGATCGTCTGCAGAAACACCTTGACGAGCTCGATGAGTCCGAAGGAGGGCTAAGCCAGGCCAAGAAAGACAAGGAGATCTTTGATTCGCGCCTGGAATTGGTATGGGCTCGATTGTTTGCTGGAGAGCAAGTACCGCTTGCACGGGAGGAGTTGAACACGCTCATCATCGAAGCGGAGGATCGGGGAGAGCCACTCTCAGAAAGCGCGATTGCGCGTTTCGACGCTTGGTTCGATGTGCACGCGGGCAAGACGGCTGAAGCTCGCACAGTCCTTGAGCCGCTCGCGAAGAACGACCCACTAGCGCGTTGGGCGCTCGCGATAGCGGCAGAACGCGACGGACTCCGCGATGAAGCTGCGCGCCACTTTGCGTATCTCGCGCTAGAGAATCCCGCGACCGCGATCGGCGCTACAGCTCGTGGGCGCATCTCGCTTCTGTTAGGTCAGCCGATCGGTGATACCGAGGTTGCTCAAGAACTGAACCAATACATCGAGAGCTTTGCACCATGGCTCGAATCGGTTGTGGCACAAACCAGTTCCTTTACCTCGATGAAGACTGACTACGTAGAACAGAACGTTGACATTCTCGAGCCAGCTTTGCTGCGCATTACCATCCGCAACAAGCTCGATTTTCCGTTCGCGGTTGGCTCGCAAGGGACCTTCTCGAAAGCATTCGCTGACAAAGTTCTGGTGACACATCGTGCTGAGCACAGCGCCGAGTCGTTCAAGGGACTCATCCGGCCCGAAATCATCAACTTCGATCGTCACCTCCGCCTCGATCCGAAGAGCGAAGTCGTGGTCGATGTGAACCTTCGCCGCGGCCTGATCGGCGAGGCTTTTACACGCTATCCCGAAGGACGTGCCACAGTGAGAAGCAGGGCTGTCCTGCACTTCGAATTCGATGCGAACGGCCAGGAAGTCACTTCGCCCCGCCGCAGCAGAGGCGGTTCTCGAGCGGTTCTCGCTCCCAGAGCGATCAGCAGCCAAACCGATCGTTTGCTTATTCGCTATGGCTTCCCTACAGCAGCGGATTCCGATGTTGTTGCGAACGAGCTGTCCAATTCCGCCGGCAGTCGCATGACAGAGTTGGTCCTCCTTGCCGTGGCGCGTGTCGGAGAAATCACGAACAGCGAAGATGCGGCACGCAAGCAAGAGGCTGATCAACTCCGTGCCGCCATCATCGAACGGCTTCCAACATTGGGCGAGCTTGAACAAGCATTCGTCCTCCAAAGGCTCAACAGCTACGGCCTGCTCTCTGAGCTGCTCGAAGAGCAGACGCCCGAGGAACTCGGCTTGGTTGTCGACTCGCCCTATGTCGGAGCGGTGCTCATGCTGTC
>JBCDAP010000054.1:0-7843 GCA_039185335.1 Planctomycetota bacterium
CGGAATTCCAATGCTTCATCCTTCTGATGCACAGATTCACTCATTCAGAGTGATGCCCGATCTCCCAGAAGCCCTCAAACCGCTCGAAGAGATTGCGCACAATCTCTGGTGGAGTTGGCACCCTGAGGCAATCAAGCTGTTCACGAGACTCGATCGCGAACTCTGGGAAGAGACCAACCACAACCCGGTCGCCTTGCTTGGGCGAATCGGGCAGGATCGTTTAGAACGATTCGCGAACGATCGATCGTTCCTTTCTGCTTTAAGCGAAGTCCATGCCGCGTTCGTCCACCACCACGAACGTCGATCCTGGTTCGAGCGTGTGCACGAAGCCGCGTGCGAACGCTCGGGCGATGGAACAAACGGCGAGCCGTTGCGGATCGCGTACTTTTGCGCTGAGTTCGGACTCACCGAGTGCTTCCAGATCTACTCGGGTGGCCTTGGCTGTCTTGCGGGCGACCACCTCAAGAGCGCGAGCGAGCTCGGCGTGCCGCTGTGCGGCGTGGGCCTGCTCTATCGGTGCGGATACTTCCGCCAGTATTTGAACGCAGAAGGATGGCAGCAAGAACGGTATCCCGAACTCGACACAGGCAATCTGCCCGTGCGCCGCGTGCTCGATGAGCAAGGCGAGCAGCTGCGGGTACATGTGACCTTGCCCGAGCGCGAAATTGCGGTGGGTATCTGGCGGTGCAATGTTGGACGAGTGCCGCTGTACTTGCTTGATACGAACATGGATGAAAACTCGCCCGAAGACCGCGATATCACGCGTTCGCTCTACGGGGGAGACGCCGAGCACCGCATCAAGCAGGAGATCGTGCTGGGCATCGGGGGGATGCGTGCACTCGATGTCGTGGGCGAACGCCCCAACGTGTTCCATGCCAACGAGGGCCACGCGGCCTTCTTGTCGCTCGAGCGGATCGCTCGAAACCGTGCCGAGCACGGCGCATCGTTCGAGGAAGCGATCCAAGCAGGGTCGGCATCGACGGTCTTCACGACGCACACGCCGGTGCCCGCGGGGATCGACCGATTCTCGCCTGAATTGGTCGAGCGATATCTCGGACACGAACTCGGCCGGCTCGGTTGCGATATGGATCATCTGTTGGGACTCGGGCGTGCTAATCCGTTCGATGAGAATGAGTTCTTCTCGATGGCGGTTCTTGCTATCCGGACGAGTCGGTTCTCGAACGGTGTCTCGGCCCTGCACGGCGAGGTGAGCCGAGACATGTGGAACAACCTGTGGCCGGGCATGCCGAGCCACGAGGTGCCGATCGGGCACGTTACCAACGGCGTGCATCCGCGTTCGTGGATCGCGAAGGTTCTTGCCGGCATGTTTGACCGGTATGTCAGCCCCGAATGGGAACTCGATCCGCGTGATCACTCCATCTGGAGCAAGGTGCAGAACATCCCGAACGACGAGCTCTGGGATTTTCGCAATGCTCAGCGTTCGCAACTGATCACATGGGCGCGCGAACGGGTGCGTCACCAGCTCTCTTCGAGAGGGCTGGGCACCAGCCAAATCGAGAAACGCGTTTCCCTGCTCGACCCGGACGTGCTGACCATCGGGTTCGCCAGGCGTTTCGCGACATACAAGCGTGGAAATCTGCTCCTTCGCGACCCGCAGCGACTCCGAGCACTGCTGAACAACATCGATGGGCCTGTTCAGATCCTCGTCGCGGGCAAAGCTCACCCAGCCGACTCGCCGGGCAAGTCGCTGATCCGGGATATCGATCGCTTTGCCCATGAAGCCGGGCAACGGACCCCGATCTTCTTCCTTGAAGACTATGACATCGATGTGGCACGACACCTTGTTCAGGGTTGTGATGTCTGGCTGAACAACCCCCGTCGGGGGATGGAGGCATCGGGTACCTCGGGCATGAAGGGCGCGATGAACGGCGTGATTAATTGCTCGATCCTCGACGGCTGGTGGGACGAGGCGTGGAACCCGCGTGTCGGATTCGCAATCGGCAGCGGAGAGGAGTACCAAGACTCTGCGATGGCCGACGAGATAGAGGGCAACGCGCTGTATGACCTCCTGGAACGGCAGATCGTGCCCGAGTTTTATGCGCGTGATGAAACCGGCACCCCGACGCGTTGGGTTGAGCGGATCAAGGACTGCATCGCGGAGCTCACGCCGGCATTCTCGACTGGCCGGATGGTCGCGGACTACGCCGAGCAGTACTACCTTGAGGCTTGGCAGCTGCGCAAGAAGCTCGCGGGCGACAATATCCAGAACGCCAAGGAGCTTTCCGACCAGATCCACCGCCTGCGCGAGTTCTGGGGCGGGATATCGATCGATTCGGTCCGGACCGACGCGGGTCCCACGGTCTCGGTCCGGTCCGCGGTGAACGTCACAGCGGAGGTCACGCTCGGAGCACTCCGCCCTGATGAGGTGTCTGTCGAGGTCTACCACGGCTCGGTGACCTCCGTCGGCGAACTGCTTCACTCGGCCACCATCCAGATGCAAACCACAGGCGGGGATGAGCACGAAGGAAGATTTACTTTCGAAGGTGCATTTAGCCCATCACGGTCAGGACATGCCGGTTTCGCTGTGCGCATCATGCCACGTGACGAGCGTCTCGAAGGCACGGTTGTCCCGGGCTTGATCTTGTGGCACGGACATCCAATCGCGGAGAGAGCCAAGGCGACTTCCGCCTGAGTTGCTCTTACTCGCTCCAGCGAGGACACTTCGCACACCGTTTCCTCTTATGGAGTAACGCATGTCGCAGCAGCAGGCGGATATCGGTTTAATCGGACTCGCAGTGATGGGGCAAAATCTCGCCCTTAACATCGCTGATCACGGGTTTCACATCTCGGTCTGGAATCGGACCACCGAGAAGACCACCGACTTTGTCAATGAGCATCCTCCGGCTTCCTTTGACGGGACCGGCGGTTCGCTGACCGGATACGAAGAGCTCAAAGACTTCGTCGAGTCGATCAAAAAGCCGCGAAAGATCGTGTCGATGGTGCAAGCCGGACGCGGAACCGATGCGGTGATCGATTCGCTCGTACCACTGCTCGATAAAGGCGACGTCATCATCGACGGCGGGAACGCCCACTGGGAAGACACGATCCGACGCGAAAAAGCATTGAACGAGAAGGGGCTCTTCTTCGTTGGGTCCGGCGTGTCGGGCGGAGAGCTCGGTGCACGATTCGGCCCGTCGCTCATGCCGGGTGGAGCGCCCGAGGCGTGGGCTCATCTCGAGCCGATTTGGACTGCGATCGCCGCGAAGGTGGATAAAGACACGGGCAAAGAGCTGTCGGGAGCCGAGCCAGCCAAGCCCATCAAGGGCGGCGTGCCCTGCACAGCGCTTGTTGGACCCGACGGAGCCGGCCACTACGTCAAGATGGTGCACAACGGCATCGAGTACGGCGATATGCAGATGATCTGCGAGGCGTACTTCCTCATGCGCCATCTCGCCAAGATGGAACCCGCAGAGATCGGTGACGTGTTCGCGAAGTGGAACACCGGCATTCTCGATTCGTTCCTGATCGAGATCACCGCGGACATCCTCAAGCAAACCGATCCGGTAACAGGAAAACCCTTTGTTGACATCGTGCTCGACACTGCTGGCCAGAAAGGCACCGGTCGGTGGACCAGCGTGAATGCGCTCGACATGGGTGTGCCAGCGAACACGATCGCAGAAGCGGTGTTTGCGCGTGCGATCAGTGCGATCAAGGACGAGCGTGTCGCTGCCGCCAAGATTCTCGGCGGTGCCCACGACGGCGACCTGTCCGCAGCGATGGATCTGTTCTCAAACGACAAACAAACCTTAATCACCGCGATTGAGCACGCGCTCTACTGCTCGAAAATCTGCTCGTACGCGCAAGGTTTCCAGCTCATGCGGGCCGCGAGCGATCACTACGACTGGAAGCTCAACTTTGGTGCGATCGCCTCGATCTTCCGCGGCGGGTGCATCATCCGCGCCCAGTTCCTTCAGAAGATCACCGAGGCGTATGAGCGGAATCCGTCACTCGCCAACCTCGTTCTCGACGAATACTTCGCGGGCCGGATCACCGAGTTCGGCTCGGACTGGCGCCGTGTCGTAGCCGCTTCGTCCCTCGCAGGTATCCCGTGCCCCGCGTTCAGCTCGGCACTCGCCTACTTCGACGGGTACCGCACCGATCCTCTGCCCGCGAATCTCCTGCAGTCACAACGAGATTACTTCGGAGCCCACACCTACGAACGCGTCGATCAGCCTCGTGGCAAGTTCTTCCACCTGGACTGGCCTGTCGAAGGACGCCCGCAGCTCGAGGTGTGAAACTTCTCAAGAAGAAACGAAACGTGGAAGCTCTTTTCTGGTACCGCCCTATGGGCTTGCGGTGATTGTACGCCTCGTTCTCTCGGTTAAAGCATTCCCCGAATACGCTGTGTGCATCGGCTAAGTTTCTCAAAGACAATGCGAATTGTCGGCATCATCCGTTTGTTCATCTCGTGATCCCCATCGCTCGAGAAGAGATCGCCATTTCAAAGAATCTGCCCATGAACACATCGACCTCACTCATCACTGCCCTGCTATTCGGCGTGACGCCGATGACCACCGCTCAGACCGCCATGCAGATGTGGCAGCAGAATTGTCTCATGTGCCACGGAGCGAACGGGTCGGGCGGGAGCGCCAGTTCACTCCTTGACGATGAATGGGAAATCGGAGCGTCGTACCGAGACCAATTCAACGCGATCAAGAACGGTGTCCCGGAACTCGGCATGGTCGCATTCGGTGATGCTTTCACGGACGCCGAGATATGGGCGCTGACCAACCTGATCCAGGAGTTCAGAGAGCGTGAACGTCGGCAAGCCGAACCAGCACCTCGACGGAACCGCGAGGGGGTTATCGAGTCGGACCATCATGCCTACAAGATCGAAACGGTTGTCGCGCCCGGTCCGCTAGAGATTCCCTGGTCGATCGCCCCGCTGCCCGGCAAACAAGACACGTACATCGTCGCGGATCGCCCGGGAGTTCTGCGCTTGCTGCGCGACGGAGAACTCTCGCGCCCTGTGCGGGGACTGCCACGCGTGCACGCGCGAGGGCAAGGTGGCCTGCTCGATGTCGCGCCTCACCCAGACTTCGCCGAGAACCGGCAAATCTATATCTCCTATTCCCACCGCAACAGTCGCGGTTCTATCACGCGCATCGTTCGCGGCACCCTGGATGAACGTGATCGGTTCACAAACGAACAGGTGATCTGGGAAGCCCGCCCAGAACACCACACAAGCGCCGGCGTGCACTTTGGATGCCGCCTTGTCTTCGAAGGCGACTACCTCTTCTTCACTGTCGGGGATCGCGGCAACGCGAGCGGAGCGCAACGCCTCGATACACCCAACGGGAAGGTTCATCGTGTCTACCTCGATGGCTCGATCCCTGATGACAATCCTTTTACAAAAATCGATGATGCGTACCGTTCGATCTGGTCGTTCGGCCATCGCAACCAACAGGGCTTGGCGTTCGATCTGGATGGACGCCTCTGGGGAACCGAGCACGGCCCGCGAGGCGGGGATGAACTCAACCTCATCGAGCCTGCAAAGAACTACGGATGGCCTGTCGTCTCGTACGGCATCAACTACAACGGCATGCCACTCCGCCAGCCTTGGCCTGATCTCTTGCAAAGTGATGAGATACCCGAAACAGAAATCACCATGCCCGCGTTTGTCTGGCTTCCATCAACCGCGTCGTGCGGCCTCGATACCATCCGCGGCGATGCCTTCCCTGAATGGAGCGGCGACCTCATCGCGGGCGGTCTCGCAGGGCAGATCCTCGAACGAATGCGCATCGACGATGACGATCGGGTCATCGAACGCGAAGAAATCATCCGCGACATGGGACGCATCCGCGATGTCGTCACCGATCAAGACGGCACTATCCTCGTGGTCCTCAACGGCCCGGACATGATCATCCGCCTGGTACCCAAGGATTGATGAAGGCCCAGCGAACCCGCGAGGGCACGCCGGGCGGCATGAAAGAAACCAGCGACTCAGATCAGTTCTGAATCGGTGCGCGGTCTTCTTGGAAAGGGAGCCCTTCGGCGAGCGGCTTGAGCGGTTCGTCGATCGGTGTCATCGCGATCTGGTTGGTGTAGTTGCTCATGATCTTGGCCGAGACGTTGGCCACGACATCAAGTGCCTGGGCTCGCGTATAGCCCGCGGCATAGAACGATTCGAGCTGAGCATTCGTGACACGGCCGTGCGATTCGTAGACCGCAACGGCAAAGTCACGCAGCACATTCAGTTTGGACTCAGACAACTCGCCCTTAGAGCGGATGGCGGTGAGTTGATCCTCCGAACTGCCAAAGAACACGCGTCCGGCCATCGTGTGGCCCGCGACGCAGTACTGGCACTCGTTCTCCATCGCGATCGCCATCTGGACCACATTGTCCTCCGCCGGGGTCAGCGTGCCGAGCGACTGCAGGTTGAGCTGGAGCTGCCAATAGCTGCGAGAGAGAGCCGGGGAGTCGGCCATGATGCCCGCTACATGAGGCACATAGCCGAAGTTCTCAACACACCAGTTCAGGACCTCGACAGTTTCTTGCGGGGCGCTCTCAGTAGTGTGGACAACAAAGCCGCGCTCGGTCTTGCCGAGTGCCTCCTGGTGGCTCTCGCCGCCCGCGAAAGCGGTCATAGACATGGCCCCGCAAACAGCCATGAGGGTTCCGAATCCGAACAATTTGAGGGTCGATTTCACGACGAACTCCTTGTGGGCCCGAGCAGTCCTGGCACACAGGTGACCGCTCGGAGGGATCTGTGACGCACACCACAACCACCGTGGCACACTTATCGGAACGAGCGTTCAAGAGATCAAATATATTCTGGTATTCGCAAGAATTGGCTAAATAATTTACTGGTCGTTCTAAAAATGTATACTCCTCGCCCAAATAGAGATTTTGCAGGATTCAGTTCGACTCTTCAGCCCATTCTCGGACCGCGCCCTGCCCGATCGAGGCGGAGATCTGACCCAATGCGTCATGTAACGCGGCGACCTGATCGAGCGTCAATGTCCGATGCAGGGTGTCTTGAACCACCTGAGCGTGTGGGTCTACATATTCGGCCACACGTTTGCCTTCGTTGGTCAGGGTGAGGTCGATCTGCCGGCGATTCTCGTTATCCACGCGGCGGTCCACCCACTCGCGCTCCTCGAATCGGCGGATCAACCTCGAGAGATTCGAAGCATCGACACCCATGGCGCGTGCAATGACCGAGGGCTGGCGTTCGCCAGCCTTGAGGTAGTACAGAAAATCCGCTTCTGTAGACGTGATCTGCGCGGGTTCGAGCACCTTCGTCGTGAATGCGCCGATTTCTCGCGCCAGCTGGCGGATCTTGCAAGCGGTGGATTGGGTGAAATCAACACGAGAGTCTGACACGTGAACCTCCGCGTAGCGAACCTCCAGAATGCTGCAATTATTGCAGAAACCAGGATCGTGAAGCGAAAGCGGTGCTTGCCGCCGCCTTCGTGCGATTCATTCACTTCGGTGAAGGAAGGGAGAAACGTAGCTTCAAGAAAAACGCCCGCCGAGTTGTTCGGCGGGCGATACCTCTTCCACACAGATCTCTGCTCCGGCAGGGCTCCGAGCAGAGGATTTAGGCCTCTTGAAGCTCGTGTTCGTGCGCCGCGACCACCTCCTGCTGAACGTTGGGCGGCATGGGTTGATCGTGCGAGTAATCCATCACGAAACTACCCTGGCCATGTGTCGCGCTCTTGAGTTGAGCGGTGTAGGCACCCATCTCGGAGAGTGGGACCTTGGCATGAATAAGGCATACATCACCCGGAAGCACATCCGATGATTCGACCTGTCCGCGCTTGCCGGCGATGTCGGCGGTGAGATCGCCCATGGAACTCGATGGAGCCGTCACCTCAAG
>JBCDAP010000055.1:0-7833 GCA_039185335.1 Planctomycetota bacterium
CGGGCAAGGCGATGTACGCCGCCTCGCAAGGACCTATGGGCGAGGACGGAGAAACCGCAAACTTTGGCGACCTTATCGCCGATGCCGACGCTTCTCAGCCCGAGGATCGTGTCCTCCGTACCGACGAGATGGACACCGTCTACAAGCTCTTGGAAGCGATTGATGAGCGAGAAGCCCGCGTGCTCCGCCTCCGGTTCGGGCTTGACGGCAAAGAGCCGCTGACACTCAAGCAGATCGGCGAAGAGATCGGGCTGACCCGCGAGCGCGTTCGCCAGATCGAGGTCGAAGCGCTCCGTAAGCTGAACCAACGCCTCAAGGACGAGAAGCCCAGCCGATTCTTCAAGGCGGTGCTCGATGCAGATGCCGACGAAGAGGACGACATTGAAAATGAGCACGAAGCCCATATCTCGCGTATCCGGCGCGTGGGCTGAGCGAACGTGTTTCGTTTTCTCTGACAAGCGGGCGTATCCTTGGCGATGAACTCCGACCCGCATCCTTCACACCAACCAACCGTTGACACCACGCAGCTCCGCAAGGTTCGTGCGAGCACGATCATGTGGCTCGGATCGCTGCTGGGCTTCATGGGCATCGTCGCGATGGCTGTAGCCACAATCATGCTCGCGGTGGGGGTTCGCAGCACGGTTGCAAATGAGCGTGCATCTTCGGAACCCCTTTCGCTTACTTCGCCGGGCGTGGCGATCAGCCCTGACGATCGTTTCAAGCTGATCGCCAATCTCAGTGCCGTTGGCGAGGTGAAGTACTCGATCACGACAGTGGAAGGGCTTCAGCGGATCGATGACGGCGGCTTCAATCCGGGCGATGATCCGTGGGTGATCGCCTGGGACGCTGACTCGAACGTCTGGATTCGTGTGAAGCGCGAGGGCGGCTACTCGATGCTGCACAGGTTGAAGCAGGTTGTGAGCTACGTGGATGAAGAAGGATGGGTGGAGAAATCAGAGTTTGCCGAGGTTGCTCCGCCCGCAGCGATGCAGTGATCCTGCTTCAGCGCTCCAAGTGCTCTCGGCAGCGGTTCTCGAACATCCCTTCACCGCCGACAACAATGTCTTCTGTCGAATCGAACAGGCGGATTGTGTGGATGGCCGGCCGTCCGCAAATGGCGCATACCCCAGCAAGCTTGATCACTTCGTCGGCCTCGATCAGCAGCCCGGCCATCTCGGCGAACGGTTCGTTCAATGACGTCCGATCCAGACCCGCCAAGATGAGTATTTGCCCGCGATCGAGCATCGCGCGCACGGCATCGAGCAGTCCATCGCGATAAAAGTGCGCTTCGTCTAACGCCACAACCTGAGCATCGGTGAGTTCCAAAAGTTCTTCGGGTGATGTGATCGCGACCGCCGGATACGTATGACCGTCGTGCGTGGCAATGTCGGTCGGGTGATATCGCGTATCGATGTGCGGCTTCGCAACCTGGATACTCCGATTCAGCGCACGATGACGATTCAGCAACTCGATGACCTTGGTGGTCTTGCCAGCAAACATCGGACCGCAGACAACCGTGAGATGCGCGAGTGGCTTTGTTGTGAGATCATCAGCGGTCGACATCGAGGATGGATCAGGCATCGACAGACGCCTCCGTTTGTGGTGGGGGAAGGCGGAGATAGCGACGCAGAACGTACGACCCGGCATAGAAGATCGGTGTATCAAACAAAGCCGCAACAAGTTTGAACATGTATCCCGTCACGATAAACAACAGGAGTTGTTTCGTGAGCGACTCGTCGGCATCGATCGGCAGCGCGTGCGCGTAAAAGTGAGTAATCAGAATGACCGCGATCGTGTCGACAAGCTGAGAGACAAGCGTCGAGCCATTGTTGCGAAGCCAGAGGTGCTTTCCCTTGGTGAGTTTCTTCCAGAAATGGAAGACATGTACATCCACGAGCTGGGCGATGAGGTAAGCGATCATCGACGCGGCAGTTGCCCCGAAAGCGAGGTGCTTGATCTGAAAGAGCGTCCACCCGGTTTCTTCGAAGACCTGCTTCTCATCGTTCCATGCGGGCATAGGTGGATAGCCGGTTACTGCATCGTTTGGCATGAACCCCGGCAGCTCCGTCGCCACGTACAGGATTGACAACACAAAGAGGTTCAAGAGAAGCCCGATCCACACCACCGCGTTCGCTCGGGCTTTGCCCCAGAGTTCAGAGATGAAGTCGGTGCAAAGGAACGTCAGCGGATAAGGCAGTACGCCTGCAGCAACGGCGAAAGTGAGCTCTCCAGGGCTGCCCCAATCGAAGCCTCCCTTAGACGAGTACGAAGCGAGGACAATGAACCGAGAGATGCCAAGGACATTGAGCATCGCGAGCGTTCCCAAAAACAAGCCCGCGAAGAGCAGGAAGAGTGTTTCACGCCGCGCGTGCAGATTGGCTTCGGTGAGAGCGGGCAAGCCCGGGTAGACGTGCTGTTGTGAAGGGAGCGGGGTGCTCATAAGGAGATAGGATACGTGAGCTGGAACGAAGTGCGTAGGATGAATGAATATGGGAGACGTAGATCGGGATCTGACGCTTGATCACGGCACAGCTTGTGCCAGATGCTCTTACGATCTTGGCGGGCTAAAAGCCGATGGGATTTGCCCAGAATGCGGATATAGCGTTCAGGTAACGATTGTTGGCGACTATCTCA
Organism: Planctomycetota bacterium; assembly: GCA_039185335.1. Classification (GTDB taxonomy): domain Bacteria; phylum Planctomycetota; class Phycisphaerae; order Phycisphaerales; family UBA1924; genus JBCDAP01. The sequence goes on from JBCDAP010000055.1 coordinate 2,635, forward strand.
GATTTGATGATCGTGTGTGGAGGGAATCTCTTCTTAAGCAAGGCGAGTTTTTGCGAAAACTCTTCATCTTTGTTGTTGCTTGTCTTATCTTATGGCTGCTGAATAGTGCTCTGGTCTTCGCAACGCTTGCGAGCTTGAGCCAGTGGAGCGTCGTTGATGACGATACAAAGGCCCAAAAGCTGGTTGAAACGCTATGGAGTGGGATCATCTTCGTGTTCTATGCCTTGCTGACTACTCTCTTGCCTGTCGGGGCTTGGAAAGCATCGACGCCTCTCTATAAGACGTTTCGAGTGAGCAGTGTTGTGCCCACAATGATTCGTGTTTGCGTTGTCGTTAGCCTTGTTGGCACCACGATCTGGTGCGTATCGATACCTCTTGACTCAAGCCCGATGATCATGTCCGGCGTGTATATGACATTCGCTTTACCGATCGGATTGTTTTTCCTTCTCCGGGGACATGCAAGGCTCGCACGGGCTCTGCCCGATGCTTCTCTAGCAGACGCGATGTTGTCCAGGTCTTGGCTGTTTGTTCTAGGGATTCTAGGTGTTCCCTTCATGTTGAGCGCATGGAGACGTTACCTAGCAGCGGTACGCGCGGACTTGGAAATTCATGCAGGAGACTGATTGCTGGACTCTGAACCTATGATCGCGCGACAATCTTTTTGTAGAGATCCGTGATCCCCTCCCCCTTCGTTGCCACGGTCTCGACAATCTCTCGCTTGCCTGCGATCTCGCGAAGGTCGCGGATCAGGCGGTCCTGCCCGGTGTGGTCCGCTTTGTTAGCAACAAACGTGTCGGCAATCTCCAAGATCCCCGCCTTGTCCATCTGCACCGCGTCGCCCATGCCGGGCACGAGCACGACCGCGGTGTGGTCAACATGCTCGCGGATCCGAACCTCGTTCTGCCCAGCACCCACGGTCTCGACCAGCAGCGTGTCGAACGCGCTTTGCCCCTCGATCGGCTCGCACCCGCCGATGAGCTGGATGACGCGGTCAAGCGTGGAGTAGTCCTCGCCGGTGATGGCGAGGGAGCGGTAGAAGACTTGCTCCTCGAGGCGGTTGAAATCGACGCGGAGGCGGTCGCCGAGGAGAGCGCCGGACGTGATCGGGCTCTGGGGGTCGAACGCGACCACCGCGATGCGTCCGAGTGATGGGTCTTGTTGGGCACGCCGGGCGTGCTCCGAAGCGAGGGCGGCGACCAATGTGGACTTGCCCGCGCCGGGCGAACCCGTGATGCCGATGACCCGCTTCGGACGCCGGAGGTTCGCGCCTTCGCGGAGAATCCCGTTTTCTTGGAGTCGAGAAAGGTCTCGCGCGAGTTGGGCGGTCGGGTGACCTCCATCGACAGTCGCCGGGCGCTCGACGACCACGTTCTTCACCGCCTGAACGACATCACCTAAGCCAACTCCTGTTGTGAAGCAGGCGTTTATGCCAGAATCCAGGAGTGTCTTGATGTCGTCCTGCGGGATGATGCCGCCCATCTGGACCGGGATGTCAGGCCGTCCCACCGCTTTGACCGCTTCGATCAGGCGTGGGCCCAGCACGAGGTGCGAGTTGCTCATCATCGAGGCGGCGACCACATCGACATCTTCGTCGCGTGCGGAGATCGCCAGCGAGCGTGGCGTCTGCCACAGACCCGAGTAGATCACGTGGATGCCCGAGTCGCGGAGAGCACGTGCGATGACCTTGACGCCGCGATCGTGGCCGTCGAGGCCCATTTTGCCCAGCAGGACACGGGGTCGGTGCGTGAGGTCGGCGCAGCGGTCTACGGCTTCGAACGGAGTGGTCGGCACGTGGGTCGTTTGTGTCATAGCCGAACGATGATAGCCACGAGATCGCAAAGGCGAAACATGGGCGCAGGAAGGCGATGAATCACGGCCGAACATTCGGCTAAACCGGTCTCACACGAAGAAAAGGGCGATCGCGGAGCTCAAGCGTCGGCGGGATGGTTGTTGTTGAAGGAGGTTCGCGCCAGGGCAGTGAGTTCGTCTGGGGTCAAGCGATGCAGGCCGGCTTCGCCTCCGATCACCGCGAGTTCGGAGCGAGAGGTTGCCCCCAGCTTGCGGCCCAGGAGGGTGCGTCGGCGTTCGATCGCTTTCACCGATCGGGAGAGCGTCTCTGCAATCTCCTCCTGTGATTTGCTCATGGCGAGCAAACGCAGGACCTCGGCTTCACCCAGCGTCAGGCTTGAGAGGACGCCAGGGCCAGACACATGCAGATAAAGCGTTCGATTCGTGTGGTCGGGCAGCACGGCCGAGACGGGCGGAGTGACGGTGATCGTGATGATCTGGCGATCGCCTGTTTCGGAACGCTTCTCGAGGACGCGTGAGTGATGCCACACCTGCTGAGCATGGAACATGTCGATCGCCATGCACCAGGCTCCGTCCGCAGCGAGCACGCGTTGACGGAAGGCGAGCCTTTCCGGCCACACGTCGGGCGGGATGAGCGCCTGGAGCCTCTGCCCGATGACCTCGTTGGCATCGAGATTGAACGTCTTGGCGGTGCTCTGATCGATGTATCGCAAATAGCCCGGCTCATCGGTCAGAAAAACCGAGGCAAACGACAGCCCATTGATCAGCCCGACGAGATCGAAAGGATCTTCCACGCCGGCGAGCATATGGAGATCGGCTTGTGCTTCAGCTGGTGGTTCCAAAGGCGACTCTAGGTTTGTCATACGACCCCCTCATCAATGTTCTCGCGTTCTAGGCTTTATACGGATTTCGATGAGGGCGGTTGATTAACATCGGAAAATTGATTGTCGAATAGGAAAAAAATATTGAGCTCCGGCGACCCGTTACCATTCAACAATGAGCGGACTCGGCATACAGGAGCTTCCTTATCGAATCGCGACACTCATCGATCTTCGGGATGATCGAGGTCGGCGGCTTTTACTGCATCGCCGGAAGCACCCGAATCGTGATCTTTATTCGCCCGTTGGCGGCAAGCTCGAAATGGGCATCGGTGAAAGCCCGGCTGCATGCGCTCGTCGTGAGGTGCTCGAAGAAACCGGGCTCGAACTCCCAATGGAACGCTTCACGCTGCTCGGCATGATCTCGGAAGTCGCGTTCAACGGGGAGGCTCACTGGCTGATGTTCTTTTATCGCGTAGAGGGCGCGGTCGAACTCGCTGAGACCGAGTTCGACGAAGGGCGTCTCGAGTGGCACGCAGACGAAGACATCGATGCGTTGCCTCTCCCGGAGTCAGATAGCAAGGTCATCTGGCCCATGGTTCGCAAGCACGAGCCCAACGGCTTCTTCACGGTTCACATCGATTGCACGACGCCGGAGATGACCTGGGCGGTCCAGCAATCACGCTTCTGAAGATCCTGCGTGACGCTTGGCTGCTTGTATCCGCTCGGCCATCGCGCGCATGTCCGCGACCCGGTCCGTCTCATCGATGATTTCCTGACCAAGGATCGCTTCGAGGACATCCTCGAGGGTCACGACGCCCGCCGTTCCTCCGAACTCGTCCACCGCGAGATAGATGTGGTGCCCGACGCGAGCAAACTCCTCTAGCACCTGCAACAGCGTGGCCCCCTCCCAGACCTTGTGAATCGGCCTGCGGAAGTCCGTGAGCGGACGGTCGATGTCACCCTTGACGTATGACTCGTACAGATTGCCCTTCACAACAATCCCGGTAACGTCATCGGTGTTTTCGCCTGTCAGCGGGATGCGCGTGAACTGCGTGAAACGAGCGTGTGCCATGGACTCGCGCACCGTCTGTGTCTGGGGAAGCATGAAGACCGCGGTTCGCGGCGTCATTACCTCGGACACGCGGATCACGTTCAGCTTCATGAGGTTCTGGATGATCTGCGATTCGGCGGGGTTGAGTGATCCTTCGGCCGAACCGAGCTCGGCGATCACGCCGAGTGTTTCGCGCGAAACAGTGGACTGTTCTGCAGCCGCAACGCGATCGAGCGCGCGATCCATCAACATCGTGATGGGCTTGGTGAAGATGATGATCGGGCGAGTGAAGATTTCCATCGACCGGATCAAATAGGCGATCGCGGGGGCGAGCGGGCGCGAATAGGTGGCGCCGAGCTTCTTGGGGATGAGCTCGCCGAAGACGAGCACGAGGTAGGTCATAACTCCCGAAGCGATGCCGACAAAGATATCGTCGAACAACTCGGCGGCTTGGGCGCCGACCCCGATCGAGCCGACCGTGTTTGCGATCGTATTGAGGGTCAGGATCGCGTTGAGCGGGCGATCTATCTGCTGCTTCATCGCTTCGAGCATACGTCCCGAGGCACGCCCCTTTTTGGCGAGCCAAGAGGCGTGCGCCTCAGGGAGCGAGAGGATGCCGGCCTCGCAGAGCGAGCAAACGAATGAAGTCAGCAACGCCAAGCCTGCGAACAGGATCAGCAGCAACCAGCTTCCTTCGGACGGCGGGGCCGGGGTTTGTGCGATGAGCAGCGGAGCGTTCACGGTGCGATGATATGGGGATGGACTCTTGGAAGCTTCTTTTTGTCTTACTGGTTTGGATAGCTGGTTTGTCGGTGGTCTCGTTCTTCGCCTATTGGCTTGATAAACACAGGGCGGCTCGAGGCAAACGACGCATCCCGGAGCAGACGCTGCTCCTCTTCGATCTGTTGGGAGGATGGCCAGGAGGGTTTCTGGCCCAACGCAAGGTCCGCCACAAGAACCGAAAGCTCTCGTACCAGGCGAAGTACTGGTCTGTCGTGATCCTGAATGTAATTGTGCTCGGTGGCCTGCTGTACCTCGCAACCACGCGATGAGGGCGGTCGCGTGATCGCGAGGTGCTGAAACGATCGATCACCCGTAGGTGTTGATGCGCGTGCCGACGCCTGGCTGTGAGCTCGGCGGAGGTACCGCGGCGTTCTTGATCATCTGCACCGCGACGGCACCCTCCTGTTTGGTTTGATCGTTGGCCGCGCGAACTCCCATAAGGGCAGCGGTGCCTTGCACGCCAAAGCTCGAAATCCCGGCGGCGATCGCAGAAGAAGAGACGTTCATGCCCCAACCATCGAACTTTGGAGGCTTGAACAGAAGGCGGCGTGCTCCAAAGGCGGTCGGCAAGGCGGACCAAACGCTTCAGACGTTACAGACCGACCTTGCCTCAATCAGTCTTGATAGACGAATTATCGGGCTCTGCGACCTTCTCATCGCGTTCGAGCATCGAGATCTTCCGTTGCTCACGCGGCGTGGTCCAGATCCGCCAGACGATCAGCATCGCCACCAGCA
>JBCDAP010000056.1:0-7818 GCA_039185335.1 Planctomycetota bacterium
CGGATGCGATGACCGAAGTCATGCCACGCTTCTCGCTGATCGCGGGTGGCTCGGGCGTGCGTCCACCGAGCGATGCCCGCTTGGCTTACCGCCGGCAGCGAGCGATCGATGAACTCCGCCATCACGCAGACATTGTTCTGATCGACTGCGGCGCTGGTGTGCACCCTGAAGTTCTGGCGCATACCGAACTCGCTGACCGCGTGCTGGTTGTGACAACACCCGAACCAACATCCGTCACCGACGCGTACGCTTTGATCAAATTGCTGACCCGCGCGGGGCAAGATCGCCCGACCGCACTGTCACTCGCGTTGCTCATCAATCAGGCAATCGATCATCGAGAAGCGCACGACCTGCATCAGCGCATCGCCTCGGTGTGCAGGCAGTTCCTGCGCTTCGAGCTCCCCCTCGCGGGTGCCGTGAGGAAAGACGAATCGATTCCTGCCGCTGTCTACGCGAGAGCGCCCGTCGTGAATCGCTCGCCGAGATCATTCGCTGCTGCAGATCTCCGGACACTCGCAAGCCACGAAGCGAGCCTGTTGATCTCTGAAACAACCAAAAACACCAAACAAACACCGGGATCAACGAGCCACAGCAACGGTTTGGCACGTTTCGTGCGGTCATGCGGACGAAAGTTGGGTCCGCTGGCGTTTCTCGTTGAACCCGGCCATTCTGCGGGCCGATGACTCAAGTGTGGTGTTCACCCGCACAGGAAGACGAAGAGTGCCATCGTGATTCGCGAACTGCCAACGCAGATTATTGCCGCTTGCTTTGCACTCAGCGCCTTCGCGCTGGCCATCATGACGGGTCTATTCACCGGCGCTGAAACCCATACGATCCTCGAACGTGCTCTCTTTGCCATGCTGATCTGCCTGGTCGCGGGCTCATTCATCGCACGCGCTGCAAAGACCGCCCTCACGGAATACATCGCAATGACCACAGCAAGCGAGAGCATGGAAGCTGAGGAAGCACTCGTCTTCCCCTCTGAACAGGGCATCTCGACCGAACAAACCGACAGTCTTCCCCAAACAGAACAACCAGAGGATGCCTCTTGATCGTGAAAGTAGCATGAGTTTTTTTCAAGTTCTTCCGAGAGCTGTTGAGGAGCGAAGGCTTCTCTGGTAGTTTTCAACGCGTACACCAAGGATGGATGTGCGACAGAGCACCCTAAGACAGCGGGCTCAACAACACCGGTCAAGGAGCTGACCAATGCCAGCAGCAAGAACCAAGCAACCCGTCGAAGTCAAAGTCTCCGAGCCAAAGCTCAAATTGACCACAGACTCCGCCGAAGCACCCGCCAACGAAAACAAGCAAACCAAAGCCAAAGCACCGGCCAAGCGATCTTCGAAAAAGAACGCGATGTCCGCAGACGCGCTGAGCAGCCTTGAACCGCTTGAGCTCAAAGCCATCCTCGACGACATGCCGCACAAGGAGCTTTGGACGCTTTATCAGCAGGAAAGACCGCAGTCGATCCGGAACTACTTCGTCGAGCGTTACATGCCGCTCGTTCGATACAACGCAGAGCGTATCCACGTTCGTCTTCCCGATGAAGTCGATGTCGAAGACCTTGTCTCCGTGGGCATGTTCGGACTCATGGATGCCATCGACGCGTTCGACCTCGAGCGAGGCGTGAAGTTCGAAACCTATTGCGCCCCGCGCATCCGTGGTGCCATTCTCGATGAACTCCGTTCGATGGACTGGGTTCCGCGTCTGGTCCGCCACCGCACCGGTCAGGTCGAGAAGATCCGTGCACAGCACTCCATGAAGCACGGCACGAAGCCCACCGAAGAAGAAATCTCCAAGAAACTCGGCGTCGCTGACGAAGAGGTCAAGAAGATCCTCCGTGACGGGTCCGCGGTCTCCATGACCTCGCTCAACAAGCGCCGCTACCAGTCCGACGGCTCGCGCGAAGTCTGCGAGATCGATGTCTTCTCAGACCGCTCGCAAGCCGACCCGCTGACCCTCATCCAGCGCACCGACATGAAGGAGCTGCTGACCAAAGGCCTGAGCCGCGCCGAGCGCCTCATTGTCGTCCTGTACTACTACGAGGACATGACCATGAAGGAAATCGGCGCCACGCTCGACCTCTCCGAATCCCGCGTTTCGCAGATGCATTCCTCGATTCTCGCCCGCCTCCGTGCCCAGATGCAGCATCGCGAACGCGACCTGGCCGAGACCGCCGCGATCCAGTGATCCAAGCCTGATGCCTGGATATGCTCTCCGCATGTCCGCCCGCGCCGCTATCGCACTCGGCTCCAACCTCGACGACCGAGAGACCCATCTCAGCGGCGCCATCGCAGAGCTCAGCGCTCACTCCTCCATCACCACCATTGCCAGCTCGTCCTTCCACGAGACCGAAGCCGTCGGCCCAAACATCGATGGCAACCCTCAGCCTTCGTACCTCAACGCAGCCATCGTTATCGAAACAACGCTTTCGCCTCGCGAACTGCTCGATTGCCTCCTCGCCATTGAACACGCCCACGGGCGCGAGCGTGCCACAGAGGAACGCTGGGGCCCGCGCACGCTCGACCTCGATATCCTGCTCTATACCGACAACAACCGCCTCAATGTGACCATCGATGAGGACACACTCACCATCCCGCATCCCCGTATGCACGAGCGAGACTTCGTCCTGAAACCGCTCGCCGAGATCGCCTCCGACTGGCTCCATCCGATCCAGAATCAGTCGGTCGCCGAACTGCTCGCGCGAATGACCGCCATTACCAGGTGAAGCGGACTTCGTATTCGATCACCACTTCTCCCTCGGCGGGAACCTCAACCCGCGCCTCAACCTTCGAAGCACTCTGCTTCTCGAAGTCGACCGACGAAGCAAGGATATCCCAATTGCGATAACCGCCAAGGTGCTCGACCACACGCACAGTCACGGGCGTGTCTTTCGCGTTGCGGAGTTCGACGCGAATCGCCTGGTCCACACGCTTCAGCCGATCGCTGCGTTCATTGTTTGTGATCGTGCGCTCGCCGACCACATCGAACGCATCCCCTGTGTATAGACGGATCGTCTCGCCCTTCGGCGTATGATCGATCCGGTTTTCACCCACGAATTGCAACGCTCCGTCTTTATCTTCTTGGTAGAAGCGAACAGTACCCGCGGGCAGCGCGATACCGAGACCGTTCTCTTCTGCATTCTCGAATTCGCGCATCACCCACACGGGCTGCGCCTGCACCCCGTACTGCGGTCCGCTACCCCCCTGCTTGTACCCGGCGCGAGCACCATCGAACACAAACAACGTTTCGGCTTCGACCCGCTCCGAACGCACAAACTCGACCTGCTTCTGCTCTCCATCACGAAGCGTCGTCGGCCGAGCGATTGAGTAGAGGTGATACTCGTCCAACGAATCGGATGTCACATTCGCTTCCATCGTATCCGCCATCGCAGCCACTGAGTGTCTCCGAACACGCTCGTAAAGCACCTTCGGCTCCGCCCGATTTACCTCGCCGGCCAAGAGCTTGATATTCGCCCCATGGAAACTCTGCCCCGTATTGTTCTGGAATGTGACCCATCCCAACATGTCAACGATGCTCTTGCTCGATCCGGGCGTCGCGTCGTCCTCCGCCGGCATGACCAGGTTGTAGTCCGCCTCCCACATCATCCCGCCCGAGAGGTACGCCAACTCAGCCTCCATCGAAACATCGGCATTACTCCGAAGCATCCAGCTCAGCGTTGGCTCTAGCAGTGTGTCGTCCTCGAGTGACGGGAACATCGGTGTGCCCGGCAAGCCGAAGCGCACCTTCCCATCAACCTCGATGATCGGGATCGTGTTGCGTTGCAGCCCGTACGCCTGCCCACCCACGAAACCGGATCGGATGATAGTGCCTTCGATCACGTTGATCCCGCCGTTGCCATCAGGTTCCAGGAACTCGATCGTCTGCCCTTCGAACGCCTCAAGCAATCGGGCCTGCGAAACCGGATCATTCCGGTAGCTCTGTTCGAGGATCGCCAGCTCCTGCTTACCAGCTCGGTCACGCAAGATCACCGAATCGGGTTCGACCTGCGCCGTCGCCCCAGCAAACCGGACTTCATTCTCGCCCGCCATCAGATTTACCGGGAATGTATGACGGACCACCGCGTAGCCGCCGTTGTAAATCGTGAGCGCCGGCTGCCCCTGATCGTCGACGTCGATGTCTACCGCCTCAGAAAAAACCGAAGTCGTTCCGACACAGGCAAGAATGCATGCAACAAGCAAGAAAGGTGTGTTCATCTCGGACTCCTCAAAAAAGTGAGCTGTGCGTAAGGTGTACCGTGCCGACGCCAAAGAAGTTGCCGGACTCAGATCTGAACCGCTTCACGAGCTCCAAGCAACGCCTCAACCGCCCCTTGAACATCCCTCGCGCCGCACACCGCCGAACTCACCGCCACCCCAAGATTCGGGTTCTCCCTGCCCGCCTCCCAAACTCGATGCACGTTCTCCGAGGTGATTCCCCCGATCGCGAGCGCGGGCACATCAACCTTCACGCTCTCTCCGATCAAGTCAAGCCCCGCAACAGAACCGTCCGTCCGCCCTCCCGGATGCGCTTTCGTCTTCGTCTCGAACACCGGCCCTAGCCCCACCAGATCAGCACCGCGCCGATGTGCCTCACTCACCTGCTCGATCTTCGTGCACGACACCCCAACCATTATCGCGAAACCAACGACTCGGCGCATCTCCTCGATCGGAAGATCGTCCTGCCCGACATGCACGCCGTCCGCCTCACACGCGATCGCGATATCCGCACGATCATTGATTATCAGCGTGACGCCGTGTTCACGCGTCAAGCATCGCAACGTCTTCGCTCGTTTCAACAATTCACGATCCGAAAGCTCCTTCTCACGCAGCTGGACCATATCCGCACCACCAGCGATCGCTTCGCGCGCCACGCGTTTCCAGTCACCGTCCGAGCAGAGCCCTTCGCTCAGCACCACGCACAATCGGTGCGCTCGCCGATTCGCGGAGCCAATCGACATGATGAGCCGCTGCTCAACCTGATACGAGCGATACCTAATCGCCTCGATCGTACGCACAGCATCTCCATCACCACTCAGTTTGCTTGCCTCCTCGATGACCCGAAGCGCCTCGCTCAGTCGTTTCCCCGCCGCCACCGCGACCGAACGAACGCTCTCTCGCTTCAACTCGCCCGGCGTGCTCACCGTCGTCCCGACATCACTGGCCGTATCTCGGTGCACGATGGCATCGCCGAACGCCGCGAGTGCCTCAGCGAGATCGTGGCGGATGCTCTTCAGATCCGCACACAGGCTCCGATCATCAAGGACAAACCGCGATACATCCTCCATCGTGCGCACGGCCTCGCGCGCACGGTTCGCGTTCGCATCAATCATCCGAAAAACACTCGGCTCCATAGCCCAAGTGTATGCCAACTTCAGAAGTGGAAGAGGGTCTCCAGCACACGCGGGATTAGCCCCTTCTTCCCGCTACGCTTCAACTCGCCTTCGTGCTGCATATTGAGCTGCAGATCGTACATCTCGTTCGACTGGATCGTGTTCGACACGCTCACGTCCTCGCTCCGGCAATATCCCGTCAGCGTGATCGTTTGTGTCTCTTCATCGGTCGTCACAACCGTCCGCGCCTCGAGCAGCAAATTCCCATTGGGCTTCACCTCGACGACGCGAGCCGTCACACGAGCCGTCACCTCATCGTCACGCTCATACTCGCCCTCCCCCGTGAACTCGCTCGACCAGTTCATCCCGATCTCTGCGAGAGAATCGCCCTGCGCTAAACGAAGTTCGATCAGCTCCGCGAAATCCGGGATCGCGGTCACACCCCCCTCGAGCGTGTACTCCTTACCCGACTCAAGCGTCTGCTCGCGTGCGATCTCTGTCCGTTCAGAGATGATGATCGTGACCAGGTCCTCGGCAAGGAACTCGCGAGGCTCCTCGGGCTCGACGTAGTACAAGCTGGTCGCCTCAAGCGTCGGCGGCCCTTCCGGCACCGGCTCCGCTTCCTCACGGATCGTCTCAACGTCCGTCGCCGCAGCCTGTACAGGACGCTCATAAAGCGATTGCCCAAACGCCGTCGCTGTTCCAGCCAATACGATAATCCACAGGCTTGCCTTCACTCCGCACCTCCTTCAGTCCCTGCCGCACTCGCGAGCTCGTTCTGCTCTTCTTGGATGATCGCAACCCGCCCAATGCCCACGACCTCAGCCAAGAACGGCTGCCGATCTCGGCTCAGCTGGCATTCAATGACGTCCCCGATCTTGCCTTCTTCGAGCGCTCGCGCTTGTGTCTGCAACTCGATCCCGCCACGCATGACGACAACCGTGATCAGCCCGTTCCGCTTCACCGCGATCGGTATCTCGATATCACGCTCACGGATAACCTCGCCGGCCTCCAAGGATCGTCGCGCGATAAGCACCCCGCTATCGCTCTTCAGAGTGCGCAGCGCTCCCGGCGCGCCGGCCGACTCCCAAAGACGAACAAGCTCGGGAGATCCGCTCGCGAACGCCTCTCCACGACGCACCGAACGCGTCAAACGCAACACCTCGCGATGAACCTCGACATGCACGGCGATCCGTTCCTCAACCGCCAGCCGATCGCCCGCGTAAACACGCGTCCGGACCATCATCCGCGAACCACGAATACCGGAACCGGCACTCGACTCAACCAGGCAAACCACCCGAAGCCCCCACGTCGATTGATTCAGCACCGCGGCATCACGCTCGTCGAACCGCACGCGAATGCTCTGAGTGTCAATGTCAAGCTTCCTGACCAGCGCCCCGACAATGTGTTCGCGGACAGAGGACGCAGCTACATCCTCCGCCTCAACATGACTCTCGGTTGGCTTGTCTGCTTCGGTTTCGACTTTCTCGGAATCAGACGAGCCCGATTCTCCCAGGACTCGGATCACACAAACGCCGCCCGAAACCGCATGACGAGAGAGATTGATACCCGCCGACTCGAGCTGAAGCCGAAACGTCGCTTGAGCAAGCTCGCCAACACGAACGGAACCGATCAGATCCGCGGGCGAATCCGCGATGACAGTGTTTGCGAGATCTTCGCTCTCATCACCCGCGATGTGCGCCACTTCGCCCAGTGTGACCTCGCCCTGATCGAGACGAGCCATGGAGCGCAGTTCGATCGTGGCGCTGTGCACGTTCGCGCCGATGCAAACCCCCGCGAGCAGAATGGCAATGCGTTTATTCATGGTTTATCGACGAAGCTGAGCGACCGAACGAAGCGTTTCATCTGCGGCACGGATCGTCTGAGAGTTCATCTCGAACGCCCGCTGAGTACGGATCAGATCAATCAACTCGAACGTCGGATTCACATTCGAGCCTTCGAGGAACCGGTTGCGGACCTCGCCAGTTCCGCCTTGACCAGGCGTGTTCAGAGTCGGAGCACCCGAAGCGATCGTTTCGGCGAACAGGTTCTCGCCGATCTGGCTCAACCCCTGCGGATTGATGAACTTGGCCAGTTCGAGCTGTCCTACCTCTTGCGCTTCAACCTGCCCAGGCACACTCACGAGCACACGCCCGTCCGCGGTAACGTCAAGCCCCGTGGCATCATCGGGAATGGTGATGCTGGGCTCAAGCCTCCGCCCCGAACCGTTCGCGAGAACCAGTTCGCCATCACCATTAACCGCGAAGGAACCCGCTCGGGTGTACGCAATCCCGCCAGGAGCGATGTCCGCTTCGACCAGCACCTGGAAGAATCCATTGCCGTTGATGGCAAAGTCGAGCTCGCGATCGGTCGTGACAAGCCCGCCCTGCGAGAAGTCGACCTGCGATCCGGCAACCTTCACACCAAGACCAACATAGAGTCCAGTCGGCCTCCGATCGCCGTTGCGATTCTCGACACCCGGAAGC
>JBCDAP010000057.1:0-7759 GCA_039185335.1 Planctomycetota bacterium
CTTGTGGTAGTGGTAGTACTCGATCGGGTCTTCCATCGTGATGATGTGCCGCTCGAAGTTCGTGTTGATGTAGTCGATCATCGTCGCCAGCGACGTCGTCTTACCCGAACCGGTCGGCCCGGTGACCAAGAACATCCCACGAGGACGACGGATCAACTCGCGAACCATCTCGGGAAGACCAATCTGCTCGAAGGTGAGCAATGTGTTGGGAATACGCCGGGCAACGATCGCCAGATCGCCACGCTGGCGGAACACCGAAACACGGAAACGCCCAGCATCTTTGAAGGCCATACCGAAGTCGCATGAACCAACTTCTTGCAGCTCGTTCTGGCAACGCTCAGGCGTGATCGCCTTCATCAGCGTCACCATGTCCTCGGACTCAAGGACCTTGGTATCGAGGTTCTTGAGACCGCCGTGCAGGCGGAGGGTGGGTTTGCGTCCAACGGTGAGGTGAAGGTCGGACGCGCTAAGCAGGATGACCGTGTCGAGGAGCCGGTCGATTTGCATAGTGGACATGGTTTCAACTCCGGGGCGTGGAAATGGATTCGAGCTGAGTGTGCATAAAGGGATTCATCAGGCCGCTGCATCCGCGGTCTCGCCGATCTCTTCGACCTGCGCCACACGAGCAATCTCTTCGGGGGCGGTTACACCGTTGAGGATTTTGACCTTGCCGTCTTCAAGCAAGGAACGCATGCCCGAAGCAAGCGCCGCACGACGGAGCTGCGCGACAGGAGCGGTCTTGAACGCGAGATCGCGGAGCTCTCCGTTCATGACCATCATCTCAAAGATGCCCTTCCGTCCCTTGTAGCCGTTGTGGCCGTTGCCGGGGACAGGCTTGTAGATCGTGTGCTTCGCCATGTCTTCGGCCTGGATATTGCAAAGACGCAGGAACTTCGGATCTGGGTTCTCGTCCGGCTGCTTCGTATCCGCAAGCACTCGGATCAAACGTTGAGCCATGATCGCCTGGATAGAACTCGCGACAAGGAACGGCTTCACGCCCATATCGATCAAACGCGTAATCGCGCTCGGAGCATCGTTCGTGTGAAGAGTTGAGAACACAAGGTGACCTGTCAACGCCGCCTGGATCGCGACCTCTGCCACTTCTTTATCACGAATCTCACCGACCAGAATGATGTTCGGCGCCTGGCGGAGCATCGCGCGGAGCACCGATGCGAAGCTCAGACCGATGCTCTCACGGATCTGGCACTGATTGATCCCCGTGAACGCGTATTCGATCGGGTCCTCGGCCGTGATAATCTTTTTGTCAGGACGATTCAGCACATCGAGCGCCGAATACAACGTCGTCGTTTTGCCCGAACCGGTCGGGCCGGTGACCAAGAAGATGCCGTTCGGACGCTTGATGATCTTAGAAAAAATGTCGAGGTTGTCCGGCTCGAACCCGATGTTCGCCAGACCAATCCGCACAGAATCGGGGCGAAGAATACGCAGGACAATGGATTCACCGTGGTACGCCGGGCAGGCACTCACACGAAAATCGATGTTCTGCACCTCGCCGTTGTCCTGAGGAATGGGCATCTTGATACGCCCGTCCTGCGGGATGCGCTTCTCTGCGATGTTCACGCCCGCCATCAGTTTCATGCGAGTCAGAACCGCGTTCTGCATCCGCTTGGGAAGGTTGTCGCGTTCGACACAGACACCATCGATGCGATACCGCAAGCGGACACGGTCGGCCATGGGCTCGATGTGGATATCCGAAGCTCGTCCATTCACCGCCTCAACGATGATCTTCTCGCACAGCTTGATAATCGGGGCCGACTCGGCCGCCTTATCAATCGAAGCATCGACCGACTTATCAACCGATTTGTCGATCGACTTATCGATCGATTCGGAGATGATCGACTCCTTCGAAAGCTGATCGCTCCCAGCGCCACCTCCCGACCCGTTCAGCTTGGTATCGATGTAGTTCTGAATCGCGCCGCGAGGGCTCAGAGCCGCATCGACCTCGACGTTCATGCGGAACCGAAGCATATCGAACAGCTCAAGGTCCTTCGGATCATGAACGATCAGTCGGAGTTTGCTGCCGGACTTCCCGAAGGGAAGTACTTTGTATTTATCAATCAGGTCACGCGGTAGGAGGGATGCATCGATCCGTGCCTCGATCTCGGGGTTCGAGAGGTCCGCGTACTTCAGGCGGAACTGCCGAGCAAGACCCTTCGCAACCTGCTCCTCCGTGCAGTGCCCGGCGTCTATCAACGCCTCGCCAATACGCTTTCCACCCGCCTTCGCGAGCTTCAGCCCCTCTTCAATCTGCTGGGCATGCGCGAAACCTTCATCGATCAGGATCTCGCCCAGCTTCTTCTTCGAACGTGCCATGCGTTGCGGTCGCTTCCGTGGTCATCTGTGCGGGTCATGTTGGTGTCTCTTCCGCACCGACCTGAATGCGGCGCGGACAGGAAGCATATGCTACGCAGCCTCCTTGTGCGGACCGATACGTTTGCGCACACCAACCGGATCCCCAACCTTTTCCAACCACACGATGTCAACCCCGCTCTCTATCCTGATGACCGCCGGCCCCACCCACGAGCCCATCGACGCCGTCCGGTTTTTGGGCAATCGTTCATCCGGGAAGCTCGGTTCAGCACTCGCCGAGCAAGCCGCAAATGATGGCCACCGTGTCACACTTCTCCTCGGGCCGACCAAAGCCCAGCCGAACGAGAACACGAATCTCACCGTCATCCCATTCCAAAGCACCGCCGACCTCCAGGCACTCCTCGAGCGGCATCTCAAAGACGCCGATGTCCTGATCATGGCGGCCGCGGTCGCCGACTACCGCCCCAAGCAAGTCCTCGGACCGGGCGAGAAACTCCGCCGTACGCAGGCAGGACTCAGCATCGAACTCGAATCGACACCCGACTTGCTTGCCGCATGCGCACAGCAGCGCACAAAGAGGAGCAACACCGGCCAACTGCTCGTCGGCTTCGCACTCGAACCACAAGAGCGCCTCCTCAGCTCCGCTAGAGCAAAGCTCGCTCGTAAAGGCGTTGACGCCATCGTGGCCAACCCGCTCGAAACCATGGACGCATCGACCATCAACGCCACGCTGGTCACCCAAGACCACGAAGCAGAAGCCCCACGCGAGATGAGCAAGCATAGCTTCGCAATCTGGCTGCTCGAGCAGCTCCTGCAACTGTACGCCGCGAAGCAAACAAGCCAAACCCTGCCCAGCTGCTGATCCCTCCCAATAATCGCAACCGCATGTGTTCTGCTGACCGTGTGCCAGTGGCAGCTCGCTACCAGTGGCAGCATTTGTGCGCAACTTTCTGCATCAATCCAAAATCTCCAACGCCGCAGCCGACAACACCCAAAGCGCAGCGCATCATCCCAGCATGAGAAGCACCAGACCAACCAGCCGCGACCGTCAGGAAGCGGTCCGAAAATGCTCAGACCACCAAGGCGGTACACAAGACTCGAAGACCTCTCGAACACCCACAAACAAATCACCAACCACCAATCACGAACAACATGCAAGTGTCAGGAATGCCAGAACATCCCATCACAGCACGCTCGAGCTAGCAAATCCGAACTGGTTCCAGATCACTCACCTTGTCGGGATTACGAACGATGTAGATGCCCGTTGCACAACCTTCGGGATCGAAAGCAAAGGACACGATCCCGACCACCAGACCATCCGATTCGAGAATGCCACCCAACCCGCCGTTGACCATAGTCGTGCGCCACCGGAAGTCGGCCCAGTATCGGCTGAGCTTCTTGCCCACAAAGTCCAGCACGCGGGGCTTGCCGAGCAGATCGTCGAGCAAAGCAGGCACCTTCCCACCACCGTCAGCACTCAGACGAACATCATCCGCAAGAAGCTGCGCAAGGCGATCCGTGCGACCGGTCGCCACAGCGTCTTGGAAAGCTTCGAGAAGCTGTTGCTGGGTTTCCGGTGTGGTGGTGTGTCGCACACGAGCCTGCTCAATACTGTTCTTCGCGCGCGAAACAAGCTTCCGGCAGGCATTCTGCTCAAGCTCCAATGCCTCGGCAATCTCAGCGTAAGCTTCGCCAAAGACCTCACGCAGCAAATACGCTGCGCGCTCTTTGGGCGTCAGACGCTCGAGTACAAGAAGAAACGCCGTCGTCAGCGACGAGGCAAGCTCCAGATCGCGCGCCGGATCATCATCAATAGTCGCCTGAATCGGCTCGGGAAGCCAAGACCCCGTGTAGGTCACACGCGTCCGGTGGGCGGCTTTGAGCGCATCCAGAGCACACCGAGTGCAAACAGTCGTCAGCCAAGCCGGAGGATGATGAATGTCCGCGCGGTCTACGCTTGCCCACTTCAAAAAGACTTCCTGAACAACATCCTCCGCCTCGACGCGCGTGCCAAGAATCCGGTACGCCAAACCCAAAAGGCGAGGACGCTCATCCTCGAACACCCGCGTATCTTCATTCGCAAACACGAATCAGTGCCTAGAAATGCTGAGGCGATTCCAAAGGTTGATCATGCCGATCGTCGCTGTCAACGCACCAACCTCTTCGTCAGTAAAGTGGTCACAAAGCTCATCGCGCAGCGGAGACAAGTCTGTCCGAGGATCAAGCTCGGTCAACGCCTCCGTCCAAGCCAGCGCGGCACGCTCTCGAGGGGTGAAGAGTTCAACCTGATTCCAGACAATGACCTGATCGAGGCGTTCGTTGGTCTCGCCATCACGCCGAGCTTCACGAGTGTGCATCTCGACACAAAAACCGCACCGGTTGATCTGAGAAGCTCGAAGCAGCACAAGATGCTTCAGCCCCACCTCAATCCCTTGCGCATCGATCACCTCATGGACATGAGCCAACGCCTGGAGGATTTCAGGAATCTGAGTTTCGTAATCAAGTGTTGCGGTCGTCATCGTGGTCGCCCTTTGTCGAAGTCAGAGAGAATGGTCAATCGTCACTACAGATCTGACGATCGATGTCGCCCGTTTGTGACTCGCCTCATTGACAAATTCATATCACACCATTCACGCCTATTTCTCAACCGGCAAGGGCGTAACCGACTGAACCAAAGGGGTTTCCCCTCGAAGACGTCGAGCAATATCTGTCAGGATCCGGGGATCTTTCTGCGCCTGAAGGTGTGCACGCTGTAGGGGCAGATTTGGCACCCAATGCAAATTAATCCCATCGGGAGCCGCGTTCACTGGCCCGACCACACCATCTCCCATGCGGACGTAGCAAATCAACTCGTATTCACGCTTCGGAAGCTCGGCATCGAGAAGCTGCAAAAAAGGCGATCCTGGGCGCATCGCGATCACCTTCTGATCAAAGGTCGGCGCATCGGCAAGCATCGCTCCCTTGTGCGGCGTCGCGATCGTGAACAAACGACGGATGTTGAGACGCCTGCCCTCACCATCCTCAATCGCGGCATAGCGAGCAATCAACCCACCCATCGAGATGCCAACCACATCGAATTCCATTTCGGAGAGCCGCCCCTCATCCCCATCCGCGTGAAGCGTTATCGCCTGATCAAGCACGGCATCACGCGCATCATCCATCGTGCCCGCGAAGAAGTAGGTCTTGGAGGTCACCAAATCAGGATCCGCACAAACCCGCCCCAACGCCTTCGCGACATCCGCAGCGAAGTAACCCGGATCGCCGAAACCACCAAGAACCAGAACAGGCCGCTCGAAGACAACCGGCTGCTCCTCCATCTGATCGAGAATGGCGGCGGCCTCTTCGACCTCGATCGAAAATCCTGGGTTCGGACCAATGTTGACGCCGACGCAAGCGGCGAGTTGGACAAGAGAGATGATGGATGCTGCGATGAACACGAGCCGGCTTGGCATGGGAATCTCCCTTGATGATCGTCAGTGATAGATGACCTGCTGGGACTTGATAGCGGTCCGCATCTTCGATCTCCTTGCGAGTGGCGCAGATGTGTTCGCGACCCTCATTAAGATGCAAAGACCACCCGCGTACTGCAAGAACAACCGCTGAGATTTCAACGAATGGGCGGTTTGCGAGCACGGAGAGAAAAGTTCATGGGGATGTGCAGGTCAAGATCAGCAGGCAAAGCCCAGCGCCCTTCTGGAGTCTTTGTCATGGCTTCGTATCGCTTGTAGCTGCAGCCAGGATGCTCGTGAAGAAAATCGATGACAAGGCCTGCGGAAGCGATGGTGGTCACGAACTCGCCGATGGTGTGGTTGTACTCGACCGAAGGTGGGACCTTCGCGTTCGTGCCATCATCGGCATAGGTGCCGCCTTCACCTTCGTAGAGAGGGTCCTTGCTGAAGTAGCCCGGAACAGCGTTCAGATCGCCTTGAGCGGTATCCGTGAGTGCATTGACGAACGGATGATCGTCAGCGATGTAGAGCGTGCCTCCGGGCTTGATGAGCGTTGCAGCAGAGGTGAACCAGGCGGTGATATCCTCGATCCAACAGAACACGCCGATGCTGGCAAAGACGATGTCGAAAGCTGTGTCGGGCAGCGCGTCGCTCGCGCGTGTCGCGTCGGCTTGGATGAACGAAGCGTCCACGCCTGCATCGTGGGCAAGCTGGCGGGCGAAAGCGATGGCGGGCTCAGAAAAGTCCAAGCCGGTGACCTTCGCGCCCATCAGCCCCAGAGCGACAGTATCAGTGCCGAGGTGGCACTGGAGGTGGAGCAGTGATTTGCCCTCGACGGGCGGCAGTTCTCGCTCGATCCATCCTGGGAGAACACCAACGGGATCACGACGGCGGAGTTGATCGATGTGTGCACGGTAATAGTCCGAACCGGTGTGGACAGGAACGCGAGCGTCCCAACTCAACCGGTTCGTTGCGGAAGCATCACTGGCTCCAGCCATTCAGGAACCAGAGACGGTCAGGGGCGTGACTTTCTCGACATTGCCCGCGGCGATTTTGTCGATGCCTGAGCCCAACTCACCGATGGGATCGGGCGGCACGATCTCGACGACCTTCTCGCCTAGCTTGACCTCGCCGGCTTGGACGCGGCGTTGGAAGTCGACGCAC
Organism: Planctomycetota bacterium; assembly: GCA_039185335.1. GTDB lineage: Bacteria > Planctomycetota > Phycisphaerae > Phycisphaerales > UBA1924 > JBCDAP01. Next base: position 6,945 of record JBCDAP010000057.1, read on the forward strand.
TCTGCATGGAGGCGATCGAGGATCTCTTCTTCGGGGATGTTGGCAACTCGTTCGCCCTGGACGTAGATGATGCCGCGCTTATTGCCGGCAAAGACTGCAACATCAGCGCCCTCGGCTTCTCCCGGACCGTTCACGACGCAGCCCATAACAGCAACCTTCATCGGGACGATGATGTCGGTCTCGAGCTTCTTGCGTACGTCCTGGATGAGCGTAAAGAGGTCGACCTGGATCCGCCCGCACGTTGGGCAGGCGATGAGGTCAACACCCTTGCGTTCGCGGAGGCCTAGGGAGTAGAGGAGTTCGAGGCCGTCTTCGACTTCGTAGATGGGGTCGTTGGCGTAGGAGATGCGGAGGGTGTCGCCGATGCCCTGGACGAGCAAGCCGGACAAGGCAGCAATGGAACGGATCGCGCCGGTTTCGCGCGGGCCGGCGTGGGTCACACCCAGATGGAGCGGGTTGTCGAATCGATCCGCGACCTCGGCGTAGACGCGGGTCACGAAGGAGGCATCCATGGATTTAGCGCTGATCGCGATGTCGTGGAAGTCACGCTCGGCGAAGATGTCCATGTACTCTTCGAGCTTGGCGATAATCAGAGCGAGGAGATGAGCATGCCCACCCTCTCCGCCGCTCAATCCGGTCTTTTCGAAGAACTTGCCGAGTTCTTCTTTGCGCTTCTGCTTGTCCTTACGTTCGATGATGGAGCCTTCGTTCACGCCAACGCGGATAGGAAGGTTCTTCTCTTTACAGGCATCGATGACCTCGTTGACCTGTTCACGGTCGGAGATGTTGCCCGGGTTGAGTCGGATTTTGTGGAC
>JBCDAP010000058.1:0-7741 GCA_039185335.1 Planctomycetota bacterium
ACATCATCACCGGCACCGCCCGCGTCCCACCGGTGATAGGCGATGACTTTGGAACCGTTATTGACATGAAACACGTTCACATTCTGGCCCCTGAGACCTCTCGTGTTGTTGAACCAGTTGCGACGGAGCCTGATAAGGTCGCGGTACAAAGTCTCGATGCCGGCGTGGGTGATCTCCTTTGACCAATCAACCGGATCGGTGTCCTGGAAGTATCCGTCCTCGAGGACTTCCTGCCCTTGGAAGATCATTGGGATACCAGGTGCGGTCATCGTGATCGCGGCACCGAGGGTCGAGCGTTTTTGCGCCCACCAGCTCGCCGCGTTGCCTGGTGAGATTTCTTCGGGCACACGCGACCTGCCATTGGCGACTTCGTCGTGACTTTCGGTATAGATCACACGCTCGAAGGCGTCTCCGTTGTAGCGGTGCGTGATCGCATCCCGCACCGTCCACATGTCTCTGTCAACGTCGTTCGCGGTGATGATGGCGTCTCGCATCGGATGCACATACGCAGCATCCCACTGGGCATCGAATCCTGCCCCGCCGGCGCCAGTCGTCCTCGTGATCCATTCGTTGTTCTGGAGGTCTTCAGCGATCGAGATTTTCCAGCCTGCAACAGCATCGATCTCGTTATTAATCCATTGCATGAGCGACCAGCCATCAGGAATGTTGCCGCCGCCTCCGTTGTTCTGCGTACGGATGTTGACCGTCGAATCCCACCGGAGACCGTCGACGCGGAATTCCTGGAGCCAGCGGAGCGCGTTATCGCGAAGATACTGGCGTACTTCGCCTCGTCCGTAATCCGGACGTGTGTCGCCCCAAGGAGTCGAGGAGCGCCAATCCTGATAGAAGTAGATTCCGCCTTTGCCGCCGATGCTCCAGCCATCGAACTGCCACATGTCGAGATCACTCGGGCCAAGATGGTTGTAGACCACGTCTTGGATCACCGCGATCCCTCTGTTGTGCGCCTCTTGGACAAATTCTTTGTACTTGTCGGAGCCGCCATACGCTGATTCGATCGCGAATGGATGCGCGGGGTTATAGCCCCAAGAGAAGTCGCCGGCGAACTCGTTGATCGGCATCACTTTGACGGCATTGATGCCGATGTCCTGGAGGTGATTCAAACGCGCAATCGCGTCATCAAAGTCACCCGGTCCACCGCCTGGCAAGTCGTTGAATGTTCCGATGTGCATCTCGTAGATGACCATTTCGTTCCAGGGAGGCGTGGAAAAAGAGCCGGTCCATGCGAACACCGAGTCGTCATACACGATCGTGTTGCCGACAGAATTCGTGACCTCCTCGCCGTATGGATCCGTTTTCCAGAGGGTCGCGGCACCGTTCGAGATAACAAACTTGTATTGATCTCCCACCGAAGCTGCGGAGATATCGTTGGACCAATACCCGCCCCCTTCTGCTGCAAGAGGCGTCGCTGTGGCGGACCAACTATTAAAGTCTCCGCCCACATGCACCGCCGATGCGTTTGGTGCCCAAAAGCGGCATGTGATTACACCGGCATACGGCACCGACCCCATCCCCGGCGTCGTCGATTGGGGAAGAACCCCACAAGAGGCGACAACGACAGCAACAAGCGAAGCCGCGATGCGACTCCGGCCGAGTGTTTTGTTATTCACGTTCTGATCTCCGACTCGAAAGCAGTATTGACGAACAAATACACGTAACGGGAAAAACCGTTTTACTTACCCGACAGAGTAGCACAGCTTCAGCCGATGTCGAAGATCAAAGCCAATAGAAACATGATATTCTTTTCTACATTAAACTCAATATTCATTATTTCATATTTAGTGCCTTTCAACCTGTTTACTAAAACAAATAAAAACTGTTTACTAAACATAAACACACCTTGTTGGGTGTGCGTCAATAGCGCATAAAAGGCGTTTTTTATCGAAATTTTTGCACGAAACGCATCTTTGAATGCCTTAAAAGTTATTCATTTCTTATTCCCCAGAACCGGGCCACTTCTACTGATTATGGAACACTGATTTTTTATCATTGAAACCTACTTCACTCAGAAAAATCTCCTGAGCCATCCTCTCTCTCCACAAGACGAATCTGGCTCATCGCTGACAAATGTGAAAGACAAAATCGAATCTCCGCGATGATGCCCTGAAACACCGAATGTTGCAGAACCTCGGCACCGGTGTTCTCTTCGACAGGCAGCACAGCCGGGATGCTCATGCGGATCGCTAGCATCTACACAAGACGCCGCCTGACGATCAACCTTTCTCTTTATGAATTGTCCGCCTCTGGTGTAGCGCCTATTCTCCGGGCTCGGGATATGCACCATGGCCAAAGGAAACAAGAACAAGAAGAAGGATCGCGAGCCGACGATCGAGAACCGCAAGGCGCGTCACCTCTACACCATCGAGGACACGCTCGAGGTCGGCATCCGCCTGACAGGCACCGAGGTGAAGTCCGTGCGCGATACCCGCGTCTCTATCGGCGAGGGCTTTGTCACCGCCACCACGCATCCTTTGCGCCTCACGCTCCACAGCGTCCGCATCGATCCCTACGACAACGCCTCCGCCGCCTTCCAGCACAAGCCTGTCCACGATCGCGAGCTCCTGGCACACAAACGCGAGATCCAGAAGCTCGCCGACGCGGTCCAGGCCAAGGGCATCACGATCGTTCCGCTCAAGATCTACTTCAAGAATAACCTGATCAAGCTGCAGATCGGTGTAGCGAAGGGCAAGAGCCGCGTCGACAAACGCCAAGACCTGCGCGAGCGCGAGCACCAGCGCGAGATCGACCGCGCGATGTCGAAGAAGGTGTGATCCGTAATCAGTGATGAGTAATCCGGTTCCGATGGTGAAGATCCTGATTACTGATCACTCACCACTGTTCACTTATTACTCATCAAAGTACTCCAGCACAAACTTCTGCACGTCTTCGGCCCGCGTCATCTCCACTACCTTCAGCAGCCGCTGCAGATCGCGAAGCCGCTTCTCTTCAATCTCGACCTCGTTGATTTCTGTGATCGGCTCCACGAATCGGAACCGCCCAGGAATACTTGTGCCTTCGATTACGCCGCGTTTCTCGAGCTCGATCAACGCGTACTCCACAACACCCGATTCCGAGCGTTTGCCGAGCGCCTCGAGACGGATCTCCTCTGCATCAAAGTCTTCGTGCGGCGAATGCTCCGCGTGGTGCGCCAGCTCTTGCAACACACCTGCGCCCGGGTTCTGCCACCCGGCGAACTGTTGCTGGATCGCCAGGTCGTCCTGCGCGTACAGGAGCACGCATCGCGAAGGCTTGCCGTCCCGCCCGGCTCTTCCAACCTCCTGGTAGTACGCCTCGACCGACCCCGGCACCTGAGCGTGCACGATGAAGCGAATATCTGCCTTGTCGACGCCCATTCCAAACGCGTTCGTCGCGATCAAGAGGAGGTTGTCCTCTTCGGTCGCCGACTCAAACTGCCTGCTGAGACGCTTCTTGTCGCGCGGATCGAGGCGGCCGTGATATCGAGCAACACTCCGCGAAGGGAGTCGCCGCCTGAGTTCTGCCTCGAGACGCTCCAAGTCTTTGATGAGTGCGCAATACACGATCCCGGTCCCGGCCATGCCCTCCGCGATCTCGGCGATCGCATCGATTTTGTCGCTATCACCCCAAGCCTCCCGGACCTCGAGCGACAGGTTGGGACGATCGAGCGGCTCCAGGTAGAGCGGCATCTCTGCATCGCTCCGCCCAAGCACGCGGCGGATATCCTCCCGCACGGCGCGGGTCGCAGTCGCGGTGAGTGCCACCGTCACGGGCTCGCCGATCTCTTTCCGGAACTCGCCGACCCGTGTGTACGCCGGCCTCAAGTCGTGCCCCCACTGGCTGATACAGTGCGCCTCGTCGACCGCCAATAGGTTGACACCACCCGGGCACGCCGCGAGCGCCTCACGGAATGCGGGCATCTCCATCCGTTCCGGCACGGCATAGATCAGCTCGTATTTCCCCGCCGCCAGCTCTGCGTACCGCTTCTCACGCTGCTCGCGCGACAGCGTCGAGTTCACGTACGTGGCTCGCACCCCTTTCTTCCGAAGCGCCGACACCTGATCTTCCATCAACGCGATGAGCGGCGAGAGGACCAGCGTGACACCGCCTACCTGCTCACCCAACACCAAAGCCGGGAGCTGATAGCACAGCGACTTGCCCGATCCGGTTGGCATCACGACCAGCGCATCACCGCGTTCGCCGCCTAGGCCCAGCACCCGTTCGATCGGAGCTCGCTGATGCGAAAGAAGTGACTCGAACCCGAATCGCTCCTGTAAAGCTCTATTCACTTGGTCGAGATCGACCTGACTCGCTTGCGTCAACCCGTCTGCCCTTCCTGCTCCGCGATCCGAAGGCGTTCCGCGGGCGTTACGGGCTTGTCCGCCACCGTGCCGTCCTCGTCGTACACAATGCACTCCGAGTTGATGCAGTACCGCAACCCCGTCGGTGGCGGTCCGTCGTTGAACACATGACCCAGATGCGAATCGCAGTTGTGACACCGGACTTCCGTGCGCACCATGCCGTGCGATGTGTCATCGTGTTCGGCCACGCGCCCGTCGACCTCCGCCTTGAACGCAGGCCATCCGCACGATGAGAAGAACTTCGACTCACGCGTGAACAGCGGCTGTAGGCAGACGTTGCACTTAAAGACGCCAGTATCCCCGCCGTTGTCCTTCCAGTACTTTCCCGAGAACGGCCGCTCGGTGCCCGCCTCGCGAAGGATGGTGTACTGCTCGTCGGTCAGGATTCTCTTCCAATCCTCGCGCGCCAGCTCCGCCCAATTCTCGGGCACACTCCCAGATGCAGGAGTTCCTGGGGTTGCGTTCGTCTGATCAGCCATCGCGGTAGTCTCCACAGTCATTGAATCTTGGGATTCGGTGGCCTCCGAAGAGACCCCAGGATGCTCGCCCAAGCAGGCGTACAGAGCGAGAGAGGCGACGCCGAGCCCGAACAACACTACGCTCTGGTGCATCGACAGACTCCTGTTCGAACCCGCTTCATTCATCACGAGACATCCTATGGCCCAGGGACGCGAATACACCAATCATCAGCGAAAGATCATCAATCGCTACTACGAGCACCGCGACGCCATCATGTCGCAGAAGCTGGGCGAGATCGTCTCCGAGATCTACCTCGCGGAGACCGAAAAAAAGAAAAACCAACTCTGGAAGCGCGCCGAAAACGCGCTCAAGAAGCTCTCAGCAAACGACGCTCGCGTCCGAAATATTCTCGAAACACAAGACGAGAAGGCCCTCGCACAACTCGCCAACGACCTCGGGTGACCCCAATGAAACTGATCACAACACTCAGTGTGTCCATTTCGCTGCTCTCTTCTGGCGCTCTCGCCGACGGGCCACGTCACTTGACCTACGCCACGGAGGGAGGCAATGCCCTCGATGCGTTCGTCTACTCGCCCTCAGTGGATGCTGAAACTCTCGAGAGCCCAATCCCCGCGATCCTCATGATCCATGGAGGAGGCTGGGTCATGGGCTCTCCGTGGTTCATGTCACGGCAATCACAAGCCCTGGCCGACGAGGGCTTCGTGGTCATCAATATCGAGTATCGCCTCACCGATCGTGAGACCGGTCTCAACGCTTTTCCGATTCCAGTGCACGACACGAAGGCGGCCGTGCGCTGGACGAGGGCGAACGCCGCGGCACTCAATGTCGACCCCGATCACATCGGCGCCGTCGGAGGGTCCGCTGGCGCGCACCTCGCCTCCTTGCTTGCCACTTCTGGCGACGTAGAAGAACTCGAGGGCGATGTCGGCGAACACGGCAATGTTTCGAGCGAGATCCAGGCCGCCGTCGGGTGGGCCGCACCGTTCGACCTGATTGCGGTCGCAGAGGTCGATCCCGATGACTGGGACGGCGTCCTCGCCGCCTTCATGGGCGGGACCTTTGACGAAGTCCCGGAGAACTACTACCTCGCTTCACCGGCAGAGCACATGGACGCCACCGATCCCCCCGTTCTCCTTCTGCACGAATTCGAAGAACGCATCGTCTTCCCAACACTCCAAACCGAAGCCTTCGAACGAGGCGAACGGATCATCGAAGGGTTCGAGGTCGTGAATTGGGAGGGCGAAGAACACGCCTTCTGGGTTCCGGGGCGAGGCGAGCACGATCGCGCCGAGCAAACGATCCAGATGACGGCCGAGTTCTTCCGCAAGCATTTGAGCGACTGAACTCAGGCCGCTTCGCGTGTCTTTGTCGGCATGATCGAGCGCACGATAACGGGTGCCTTTTCGCGCTCATGCGCCACGCAGCCACCGCCGCCCTCCTTGGCCACCGCGAGCGCCCGGTCGGCGTTCATCAGAACTCCATCGCTCGTACGCTCTTCCTCAGGTTTCATCCCGCGGAGGGAAGCCATACCGATCGACATGCTGCACGGCACACGCCGGCCGTCGCGGTGAACACGACGCATCAAATCATCGGTGAGCTCTTCGTGCGCGTTTCGGACTGTCTCGTGCTGATGGAAGGTTTCGATGATCCGCTCGGCAACCAACTCGGCCGTCACCGCATCGGTTCGCGGCATGACGACAACAAACTCGTCACCGCCGTACCTCGCAATCAGATCCGATTCGCGCGTCACCATCTTGAGAACGTCCGCAACGGCTTCCAAAATCCTATCGCCACGCGCATGCCCAAGCGCATCATTCACCGGTTTGAACCCATCAAGATCGATCATCAAGCAAGTCAGATCCTCGCCGTATCGTTGTGTTTCCGCGATGGTGCGCCCCAGGCTCTCCTGGAGTGCTCGCCTGTTGGCAAGCCCCGTCAGCGGATCACTCGAAGCCAGCGTCTCCAGCATCTTCACCTGCTCGGCGAGTGATTCGTTCACGTTCGCCAGCTCGTCGATGCTTGCCATGTGTTTCAGCTCGAGCCGAGCAACGGCTTCGGCCATCACCATCGGCATCACCGCGATCCCCATCGGCCCCGCAGGTAGACAGGCGTGCGCCCCCATCCCGACCGCACGCGCGATCCAGCCACGGCGACCCGCCGGACCGGTTGCAACCACCGCGACACCTTCGTACTGCAACAGTTTCGAGATGAACCCGAGCGATTCATCGCAAATCACCGCATCGGGCTCCAGATCTACAATCGACCCTGCATCCGATGCCGCGAGAACGATCACTTCTATTCCCTCGATCGCCTCGCGTGCATGGTCGGCTAGACGCCGTGCGAAGTGCTGATCCTTCGATGTGATCACCACGCGCCAGAGATTGGATTTGTCGATCGTTTCGGACATAACCATCCTTCATGGCCAACACGGCTCCGACCGGAACCTTGGAACATTCGGTATCGACCGCACCATCGACAAACTTCACACACTCCCGCTACCCCGCCCGACACCATCCCCTATCCAGCCCCCCTGCCTGTCCGCCCAATCATTCTCGGACCTACAATGTCTCGATCGCAGAGCATTGATCAGAAAAAGTACCGACGTTTCAACGGTCCGACGCCCGCTCACGCCGCTGCTCCCACGACCACCGCAGCGATGAGTCCAAAAACCGGACCTCGATACTCGCGATGAGTTCGCGCGCGAGCGAGTCCATCAACACGCGTTCTTGCCTGAGCCTTGCGTTCTGCTCGACCTCAGCGCGAACTGTTTCAAGGCTTGGTGCTGCACGCTGATCGATCGAATCGAGCTTCACCAACACCACGCCACCCTCAAGCATGATCGGCCCGGAGACTTCACCGACACCGAGGGTGCGCGCCGCCTCGCGCACGCCAGCCGGATAAGCGGG
>JBCDAP010000059.1:0-7735 GCA_039185335.1 Planctomycetota bacterium
CGGTGCCGACAACTTCTGGGACTTCCTCTGGGTCACCGATTTCCCGATGTTCGAGTGGGACGAAGAGACCCAGCGGTACTACGCCTTGCATCATCCCTTCACGGCACCAAAGCCGGAAGAAGTCGCTCGCTTTCTCGCAGCCGACGCGACCGATCGCGACACGGTCGAGTCGATCCTCTCAGCCGGCTACGACATCGTCTGCAATGGCTCCGAGATCGGCGGGGGTTCTATCCGTATTCACCAGCGCGAAGTCCAGTCCAAGGTCTTTAAGCTGCTTGGCATCTCCGATGAAGAAGCCACCGAGAAGTTCTCGTTCCTCATGGAAGCTCTCCGCTACGGCCCGCCGCCTCACGGTGGCATCGCATGGGGCTTCGACCGCCTCGTCATGCACCTCGCCGGCACCGAGAACATCCGCGATGTGATCGCTTTCCCAAAGACACAGAATGGATCCGACCTCATGGCCGGCTCGCCCGGACCCGTGGATCAACCTCAACTCGCGGAACTCTTTGTCCAGAACTCAGGTTTGCCGGAGAGTTAACCAGTCATACGGCAAACCAGTAGACAGAAATCATCCTGCAAAGCACCACTGCCCAATCGGGCATTGTGTAGCAGTGTGTCCACAAGTTTCTCGAGATCCGAGAGTTCGCAAGATCGGACAATCACATCTCGAGGAATGTAATTGAAGACTCCATCAGAGCCGCAGATCAGCGTTCCATCTCCGAGCTGCCGTTCAAACGCAACATGTTTCGCCCGCCCGGAGCCGTGGAAAGGCCTGCGATTCTGTTGCCCTGTCAACCGATCTATCACAAAGTCTCTAACAATCCATGCCTGCGAATCACCAACACTGCACCCGCGTACAAGACCATCCGAGACCACAACCTGGATCAGTGTTGTCTCGCCAGCGATCGGATCCAGATCGACATCAAGATCATTCTTTCGTGCAGCATCAATTAGCTCGTCAAGCATGGGCACTCTTGGCTCACTCCAAAGCACCAGATTCGTCATTTCTGCTGCCTTGTCTCCTCCTGCAAATCCCCCAGCACCATCCGCAACAACAAACGACAGCATTTCTTCTTCATGCAGCACGTACAACCGGTCCTGTCCTGACGGCGGAGCCTGTTGAGTTCGAGTTGCAATCGTGATTCTCTTCATGTGAGTTCCACATTCCGGGTCTACTTCGATTCGTTGGAATTGAAGACAGAGGAAATGCCTAATGTCTGCAGCACGATGATGCGTTGATATGACCTGTCAAGGAGGCGATGACTCAAAGATCCCGGTGAACTCCAGGGCGTACGCGAGCGCGTTGTAGGCTCCATGAATCACAATCGCTGCCACAAGCCATCTTGTATGGCTTTGTAGATTTGGGCGTGAATTTGTCTCGTCGGCTGTGCGCCAGATCATTGCGAGCCCAATAGCTCCGACTGTTGTGCACGTGACATGCAGCGCGACACACACCGTCCAACGCCACCACACAATCAGCGGCGTCGGATCCGGAATGTAGACGAGCAAGTACAATGCATTCTCGATCGCAGCGAAGGCCAAGCCAGAGCAAACTCCGATCGCGATAATCTGGCTCCGTGCGGTCACTAGCCAGGGTGCTTTCTCCACCAGGATCGTCGGCGCGAGGAGCTTGACCACTTCCTCGATCGTTGGCGCGAGGACAATGAGCAAAATCAGCCCAACCATGGTTTCACCGGACGGGGCAAGGAACACGGCGAGGACCGCCAAAGGCCCAGCAGCCAATGCAACACCCAGACTTACCGTCCAGCTCTTCCAGGGCGTCACCGCCTTGCGAGATCGCTCATAAAGCTCCGAGAAAGAGAGCCCATCTGGGGTCTCTCCGCCGGCTAGGGCATGGGTCGGTTCATCCCACACGCTGTGATCGACCCGCTGCCGATCATCATCCGTCCTGATTTCAGAGCCCCTGACAGTTTCAGACGGATCAACAAGAGGAGGCGCGACCTCTGCCTTGTGATGAGGCTCCTGAAAAACATCGAACTGGTCGCGTTTCGAACTCATCCGCTCGCGAGTTGTTGATCGGGTCTGGCCAGCTCGGGGTCTTGGTACCCGGTCCCGGAAGCAAGCACCGCCACGGAAATCACGCCTTTCTGATTCCCCGAGCCCATACCTCCAACTGCTGCGTACTCGATTCGAACATTGGCAACCGAATTCAGCCCGCGTTCAGCCGCTTCTTCTTGCACACGCTTGAGGGCTTCGCGACGAGCGCGCATCAACAGCGTTTGATACGTACCCAGCTCGCCGCCGATAAGCTTTTTGAGCCTGGCGATAAAGGTCTTGAAGTAATCAGTTGAGATAACCACGTGGCCAACGACCATCTGGGGATCCTTGGCTCGCGAGGGAATGGCTCGAACATTCGAGGTATGCATCCAGCGGAATTGCTCCTCGTGTTCACGGAGAAGGCGGACGTGCCTTCGCTCAAGGATCCGCCCAGCAAAGAGCCCGGTAAACAAGATTCCGGCTGTGATTGCGAGACCGATGATGTCACCGATTGTGTCAGCATCCATCGGCTTTACTCCGGTTCAACGACAACGGCCGTACCGTACGCATAGAGCTCAGCGGCGCCTTGGGTGATCGAGCTGGTGCTAAACCGCACGTTCACCACAGCGTTCGCTCCCAACTGCTCTGCCTGTGCAAGCATCCGCTCGGTCGCTTGACGCCGGCTTTGTGTGAGTAGCTCGGTGTAACCCTTCAACTCGCCGCCAACAATGTTTTTGAGGCCCGCAGCGATGTCACGCCCGACATGCTTCGCACGCACCGTGTTGCCTTGGACAATGCCGAGATTCTGCGTGATCGCATGTCCCGGAACTGTTTCGGTATTGACGCAAATCATGCTTCTTCATCTCCCTTTCTTGAGTGGATTAGCAACATCATAATCAGATTTGTCCTGAGAGAGCATGACCATGCTACCTTCCCTCCATGTGCGGCATCGGCGGAATTCTCCGAATCACAAAACTTGGTGATCAGGTCGTTCCCATCGCCGAAGAGGAGCTCGACTCCATCGACCGTCGCATCGCATGGCGTGGCCCCGACGGCCAAGGGCGTTTCCGAGATCGCGTGGCCTGCCCCGACGGCTCTATTGTTGAGGTCGCCCTCGTCCATCGTCGTCTCTCGATCATCGACCACGAGGGCGGCCACCAACCCATGGTCTGGACACCAGACCATGGCGTCCTTCTACCACCTAGCACACCCAACCAGGAGCTTGATCTTCGGGAGTCTCATCCGGATCAATCTCCACTCATCTCCCTCGTCTTCAACGGCTGCATCTACAACCACCGAGAACTCCGCCAAGAACTCGAATCCCTCGGACACACCTTTACAAGTGACCATTCCGATACCGAGACTATTCTCCACTCGTGGCGAGAATGGGGGGCAAGGCTCACCGAGCATCTTGAGGGTATGTACGCCATCGTGCTCTGGGATCGCGATGATGCCACGATTTTCGCGGCGCGCGATCGATTCGGTGAGAAGCCGATGCGAATCCTGCCGGGTGACCACTCGGAGTGGTCGTACGGTTTTGCCAGCACGGCGGTCCCACCCATGCCGAAAACAGCTGCTGCGAACGCAGAGGCCAAGGTCAGCCCGAAGATGTTGCAGAACCACATCGAACGGTTGATGAGATTCGGCTGGCCTTCGATCGTGACCACAGACTCGTACGAGTTTGATTCGGGAGAATCGTATGTTGCCACCGCTTCGATGACTGCTCAGGCTCAGCATTGGAGGTGGCGCGCCCTGTGGCTCTTCTCGGTTCTCAGCTCTCTTGTTGTGTCCTATTCCTATATCTCGACGATTTGGTCGTACTGGTGGATCATCGTCCTGGGATTCGTTGTCTTAGGGCCCTTTGTTCAGATTGTCCGGCTGCCGGTTCTCTCTATGGCCGGGCCTCGGCTTGCTCGAGACATCCGAGCAGCGATCTCGCTCTCGGTCCACGATCGTCTCGATGCCGATGTCCCCATTGCCGCATTTTTGTCGGGAGGCATCGATTCTTCTGTGATCGCGATGTGCGCCCAGGACACGCTATCGTCTCAGGATAAATCGCTCACGACTGTTTGTGTGAAAATGGCGGGTGGCTATGACGAGTCGGATTCTGCTCAACAGGTTGCACATCACCTCGGGATCACGGATCACATCACGGTTGACGCTACTGATCCGAACCTTGACGTGAGCAGCGATCTGATCACGCTCATTGAGACCCTCGGCCTTCCCTTTGGAGACTCTTCGCTTCTCCCCACCTTCTGGGCCTGCAAAGCGGCTCGTCCTCACGCCAAGGTCGTACTCTCCGGAGACGGCGGCGACGAACTCTTCATGGGCTACGACCGCTATCGCGCAACCACCCTGCTGAATCTGCTCCGTTGGACACCGGCTCGCACTCTTCTTTCTGGGAGACTAGATCTCACTGAACCCAAGTCGCGAGATTCGCGATTTCATCGTCTTCTGCACGCCGCGGCTGCTGGCGGCTACCACGACCTGCTAGCTATCTTTCCAACCCAGGATCTCAATCAGCTTTTGGCGCGCCGCGGTCGCTTCCGCATGAGTGATGCCGGACGAGATCTGTGGGAGACGAAGCAAACCTCCCGCGACTCTGACATCGCCCACTATCTCCCCGGCGACCTTCTCCGCAAGGTCGACACCGCTTCGATGCTCGCCGGTGTCGAGGTCCGCTGCCCGTTCCTGGATTCAACCGTGGCCGAAGCAGCACTCAAGCTCCCTGTCCGCCGTCACTACGACGGTCCAATCTTTCGCAAACGCGGCAAGGCCATCCTTCGTCACATGCTCTACGAGCGCCTCCCTCGCGATTTGGTCGACCGTCCAAAGCAAGGCTTCGCTATCCCAATCGGCGATTGGCTCCGCACCGACTTTGGCAACCTCCAATCCCTCATGATGGATGCGTTTGCACGGACGGTTCTTCAGGACGATCCGAGCGCCCGCCCGTTCGGCATCATCCACGACACAATCAATCTCAATCTCAACTACATCAAGCAAATGCTCGACGAGCATTGGGCTGCCGGGGAGCTTGAGCCGCTCTCGGGAACAACCCGCTTCGTGCGAGCGCGGGACCATTCGCAACGCCTCTACATGCTCACCGTTCTCGGGATCTGGTCACGATGGGTCGAGGAGGAAAGCGGAGGCGTCTGATCACTCGATCTCGCCGGACTTCATCTTCTTGAAGTAGGAGTGGTACGCCTTCATGGCCATGGGACCGAAGACAAGCATCAGAGGAATATTAAACGCAATCATCAGCCCGTACCCGAGCGTTGACCAGTTGTTGAGCGCATCAGCGGACTCAAAGTTGGCAACCGCTGCAAACAGCACGATCAAGCAGTACACGATGCGATACGGCCAGATGGCGAATCGTCCAAACGCGAAGTTCGTGGCTTGCTCTCCGTAGTAGTTCCAACTGATGATGGTGGAGATTGCGAACAACCACACAGCGATGGTGACCAGGATCTTGCCGAGCCCCGGCGCGACACGATCGAAGGCGTACGCGGTGAGCGGGGCCCCTTGGATATCCGCCCACACCTCGTTTGTTTTGAGTCTTGGCTCGGTGGAGATGCCGACATGATCCCATGTAACGATGTAATCGTTTCGTGTTTCGTCGTCCGGGCGTTGAACCGCTTCGATTGATCCGCCGATCCGTGCAACCTGCGGCTGATGGTCAGCGTTCTCGGGCCCGTGCTCAACGACAACGAACACCCGTCCGATGCCCGCCCAGCCGGAGAGTCCTTCGGGGACGCTGCGGTGGCGCCGGGCTTCGCCGGTCATTGGCGGCAGCTTGTCTGTTTCGACTGTCCAGAGCGGCACTCCACCTTCCGACTCAGCGGTGCTGTCTTGGATTCCGTCGGCATCCTTGTCGACCGCGACGAGGCGTATCGGTGTGCCATTATCGAACTGCCCCTCGCCGGCGCGGTTATGTGTACCTGACACCAGGATCACCATCGCGGTCAACGTGCAAACCACGATGGTGTCGATGAATGGTTCCAGCCCAGCGACAACACCTTCGCGGACCGGCTGATCGGTCTTCGCCGCGGAGTGAGCCATAGGGGCCGAACCCCATCCCGCCTCAGACGAGAACAATGCACGCTGCAGGCCGTAGCTCAGTGCAGTTCCTACCGCGGCACCGACAAATGGGCCGGACGGGTCGGCCGCTTCGCCACCCAAAAACGTTGGCAAACCCGATCGGAAAATCAAGGCGAACACTCCGGGCACTTCGCTCAGATTGACAGCGATGACATACAGGCCCGCCAGTACGTATAGCCCGCACATCAGCGGCACCAGCACACCCGTGACAGTCCCGATGCGCTTGATGCCACCAAGGATCACCGCTCCAACAATCAGTGTAAGTACGATCCCGGTGACTGCAGGGTTGATATTGAAGTACGTCTCGGAAATGTCGGCGACCGAGTAGGCCTGGAACATGTTGCCGCCCGTCGCGGCCGTCAGCAACACCGCGACACAGAAGATTCCCGAGAATGCTTTGGACAAAATCGAAGTCGCGAAGAAACCGACAATCGCGAGCGCGAAAGCGGCGCCAATCGCGCAAGCAAGAACGATCGGGCTACCCAAGCTTGTGGAGACTATGACGGCCATGGCCCCAACCGCGATGCCAGATGCCAGCCCGTATTGACGCCTCGACGCGCTGGCTTTTCCCAACATCTTCTGGAGCATGTACATCGTTCCGCCGCGTGGCTGGTCCGGATCCGATGTGTCGCGTGTGAGCATCGCTTGCGTGACTTCGGTCAGCTTGATCGCCATACCAAGCACACCGATGAGCCACATCCAAAGAACAGCTCCAGGCCCGCCCAGCGAGATGGCGAGCGCGACACCCGCGATGTTCCCGAGGCCAACGGTTCCTGACAACGCCGTTGCCAGAGCCTGGAAGTGATTGATCGCGCCGGGATCGTCTTTGTCGTCGTACTTGCCGCGGGTGATGTTGATGCCGTGGGTCAGCGATCGGTATTGGCTGAAGAACGACCAGACCGTAAACACAACCCCGATGGCGATGATGGTGTAGAGCGCGTGGTTCGAGAAGGTAACCGAGTTGATCGCCCCAACGATCCCATCAATGGTCTCGTAAACACTGTCAAAAGACATACGGCTAAAGTCCTTGTCCTCGGTGTAAAGGCGAACTCCCCAACAATGGCGGGCCGACCAAGAAAGGGTGTATCAGACGACCGCTCGTACGTCAATCGCTGTTTCCATCCCGGCATCCCTTCACAACTCATGCCATAATGGGCGGATGCCGATCATCGAACTTGATGAGTCCGTTCAGCCGGTTGAAGTTGATGGCTTTCGCTTCGCGCTTGGTGTCTACCCCGTCGAACCGATGACACCCCTCGGCGGGTATGTCCAGGAGTTCGAGCAGGCCGATGGCGGCACCCAATTCTGGTCCTCCTCAGCCGACGCTCCGACCGGAGAAGACTTCGAGGAGTGGCCCGATCGGTTTATGTACGACACACTGGTTTCGGCAGACCGATTGCCCACGCTCGCTCGTGCCATCTTCTCCATGCTCCCCACGCACGTGTATCCCATCCTCGATGTGCTCGGGCACGATGCGTACCGAGAAGTGGATCCTTACATCGCATATGAGCAGGTCGGGCTTGATCGTGTGTTCGACGCGGTACGCAGCTTTGCCCCCTGGCTCTACGAAGACGGCCTTGTCGGTTTCGGGGCGATGAGCCTCGAGCCCTTTCTCTACGTGTTCATCGACGAACACAAG
>JBCDAP010000060.1:0-7717 GCA_039185335.1 Planctomycetota bacterium
GCGAGCATTCACAACATTCCAAGCGACTTCTGATCGGCGTGGTGGCGGCTTGTACCACGTTGTTGGCATGGACCATCGCGCCGCTCATGATCCGTTCGTTCCGAGAGGTTGTGGGTCCGCATACCAACAATGCGGCGAGATACTGCGTCGGAGCGATGCTCTGGGTGCCCCTGCTGATCTCGGCTTTGTGGACTCGGAAGATCACGTTCGCAACTTTCAGGCGTGCGACGCCTGCGATCGTATGGAACGTTGCGGGCCAGGTCTGCTTTGTCATGTCCTTCTACGCGATTGATCCGGGGCTGATCACCTTCGGCTTGCGTGCGCAGATCGTTGCGGTCGCAATCTTCGCGCCGCTGTTGTTCCCGAGCGAACGCCGCGTCATGCGTTCGGCCGGATTCATCATCGGTCTTGCGATGGTTCTTACGGGCGTGCTGGCGATGGCGGTGCTCTCGGTCAAGGACGCGACGGGCCACGAAACACTGCAAGGGATTTTGCTCGCGGTGACCGCCGGCGTGGGTTACGCCGGGTACGGGCTCTCGGTCCGCAAGTTTCTCGATGGCGTGCCGCACACGCACTCGTTCGCGATGATCTCGGTCGCAACAGCGATCGCGATGGTGGTGGTGATGCTGATCGCTGGCCCCCAAGCGAACAGCGTTGGAGAGATGCTGCCCTGGGCGCACCAGATCTTCACGCAGCTGCCGCTGAAGCAGCTCGGGCTCCTGGCACTCGCGGGTGTCATTGGCATCGGCGTTAGCCACGTGCTGTTCTACTTCGCGATGGAACGCCTGGGTGTCGCCGTCTCGACGGGCGTGATCCAGATCCAGCCCGTCCTGGTCTACTCCGGCTCCGCGATCTTCTACCAAGAACGCCTCACGCCCCTCCAGCTTGCTTTCGGTGTCGTCGCGATCAGCGGAGCGATCCTGCTCGTGACTGCTCAGCACCGCATCGCGAAGCGGGATCGACAGATTCACGAGCTCGCGGGGCAGTGCGAAGTCGCCGAAGTCTACAGCGATGAACCGATCGAGCTCGCGAAGCCCGAAGAGGTGCCTATGCTTGCGGCCGAATCACCATCAACGGGAGAAAATAAAGATGAACGCGCCGTTCCGAGCTGACGTCATCGATCCATTCATCGAGGCGCATCCTCACCAAATCTTGTTCCTGACCGCAAGCGGGGCCCACCTCTACGGCTTTCCTTCGAAAGACTCGGATTACGATCTCCGTGGTTGTCACATTGCACCCGTCGAGCAGTTGATCAGTTTGGCTCCACCCCGAGAGACCTACGAGGTGCTCGATCGGGATGCTGCTGTCGAGGTCGACCTGGTGACGCACGACCTTGGCAAGTACCTCAAGCTTCTCCTCAATAAGAACGGATACGTGCTCGAGCAGATCTTTTCGCCCATGATCGTTAGCGCCGATGAGCGGCTCGAAGAACTCCGCGAACTCTCGCTCCGTTGCCTCACGCGCTATCACTTCCATCACTTTCGCAGCTTCGCCAAGAATCAATGGGAAGCCCTCCAGGAGCCCGGTTCGGCAACTGTCAAGAAGCTGCTCTACGCTTACCGCCCCCTGTTGGTCGGCATCACCTTGATGCGCGAGAAAACTGTCGAGTCGAACATCGTGACACTCAACGAGCGGTTCGGGCTTCGGTTCATCGACGATCTCGTCGAGGCGAAGATCAGCGGTACGGAACGTATGCCGTTGGGCGAGACAGCGCTCGATGAGCATCGCTTCCACTTTGAGAAGCTTAATGACGAATTGACTTTCTCGAGTGAGTCATCTGGGTTGCCTGAAGAGCCTGCTGGCCGGGAAGCGATTGATGATTTCCTCGTGAGAACGCGCCTCGCGACAAGCCGGGCGTCACTCGTCGACTGATGGACAAAAAGATCGGGCTGAGAAAGAACTCCGCGGGCACTGCAACCAAAGGCTAGGGTGCTGATACATCCTTTGTGGGTCGGGCGGCCGATCGTCCGACGGGACAGAGCGGAATGCTCAGGAGACAACAACATGAGTGGATGCACCGTATCGATGCGGCGGCTTGTTGTAATGTGCGCTATTGGGCTCGGGACCATTGGCAGCCCCGCCTGTGCGGATGAACTGCCAAGGAAAGGGCGTCTCGGCGTGATGCTGGCTCCGGCACCGGGAGGCGGCATCACGCTCGCTGGAACCATGCCCGGTTCAGGTGCCGAGGAAGCCGGTTTGCAAGCGGGTGACGTACTCCTCGCCATCAACGGCGAGAACGCACAAACCATGGTGGGCATCCAGAACGGAATGGCCGGCGTCGGTGCTGGCGACACCGTCGAGATCACTGTTCTGCGCGGCTCTGACGAACTCGAGCTCGAACTGGTCACGCAAGAAGGTCCAAAGACAACGCTGAACGCTCGAGAGGTCGAGTACGCCAGTGTTGCTCTCGAGGATGGAGCGCGTCTTCGCACGCTGCTGAGCATGCCCGAAGAAGCCGAGCATCCGGTGCCGGCGGTGTTCTTCATCCAGGGCATCCCCTGCTCGAGCATCGAGATGTCGGCGGGCAACCCCAATCCTGTGCGTGCCCAGCTCGAGGTCTTTGATGATGCCGGCTTCGCCACCTTCCGTGTCGAGAAGCCCGGGTGCGGCGATTCGCAAGGCGGCCCATGCTCCGAGCTCGGCTTCGATCGTGAACTCGAGGGCTACATGGCCGGTTTCGAAGCTCTGCTTGCGGACGATCGCATCGATCGTGACCGTGTCTACCTCTACGGCGCTTCCATGGGTGGCATCATGGCTCCTTTCATGGCGGCTCGGCACGAGGTCGCGGGTGTTGCTGTCTGGGGAACCGGTATCTCGAATTGGATGGAATACCTCATCGAGAACCGACGCAACCAGGCGTTGCTCTTCGGCTCTGATCGAGCGCAGCTTGAGGACACCACGCACGCGTTCAACACCTTCGTTTCCGAGATGTGCACCGAGGGCAAAACACCCGCGCAGATCGCGAAGGAGCATCCCGAGCATGAGGCGGTGTTCGGCATCATCGGAGTGCTCAACGACCCAACAGGCTACGCCGGTCGGCACGCATTGTTCCATCAGGAACTCTCGGCCCGAAACGCCTTCGGCGCGTGGGCGCAGGTTGAAGCTCCCGTCCTCGTCATGCACGGCGAGTACGACTGGGTCGCCTTCGAGAAAGAGTCCGAGCTCATCGTCGATTTCGTGAACGACATCGAAGAGGACCGAGCGGATTTCCTTTCCGTGCCGAACATGGACCATGGCTTCACCACGCACGAGCGATTCGATGACAGCCTGACAAACGCTTTCCAAGGTGATTGGGATGATGAAGTCGGCAACGTAGTAATCGAGTGGATAGAGGATCTCGAGCAGAACGCCGAGATCTGAGGCGAATGCACTTCGATCCTCCTTGCTGTGTGCCACTGGCAGCTTGCTGCCAGTGCCTCGGAGAGGTGAATCACAAAAGAGTGTTCATAGAAAAAGACACCAGCGGACATGTCGCTGGTGTCTTTGGTTCCTGGACTCTTGTGAGATCGGGTTTACTCGATCGCGTCGAGATAGATCTGCAGGTCGAAGAAGTCGAAATCGTCGTTGTCGTTGAGGTCGGCGGCGATCTCTTCGTTGTTGAAGCGGTCGAGGAAGAGGTTCACATCGGCGCTGTCGAGCGTGTAGAAGGGTTCGGCGATGTCGGGCTGGATGGGGGCCGGTGTGCCGACAAGGACCATTCGGCCCCGTGGGCTCGAGTAATCGGCGTTGACCAATGAAGGGAGGACGCCCCCGACCCGCCTGATGCCGCCTCTGGATCCATCACTGAGCTCAAATACAGCGCCTGAGTCTTGGACAAACACGCTGCCGCCGTCGACGCGTCCCTCGAAGACCAGGAGGTCAGAGAAGATGGGTTCGACGCGCAGCCACTCGAGGTAGGGGATTTCGAAGGTCTCGAATGTGGGATCGAAGGGGATGATGCCGACCACGCCGCCGTCTTTGGGGAGTTCGCCGTCGAATTGGAGGAGGAGGTAATCATCGAGTTCCAAGTCTTCCGCTTCTGTTCCTGCGGAGCGCCGGCCTGTGAAACGGATCGTTGAGGAGCCGAAGCTAGAACGGGCGAACGCCTGATTCGGTGGCGCGATCGAAGGGTCGAGAGCGTTGATTCGGGACCCGCACCCATAAGGCGCAGAGGCGAACGGAGATCGTCCATTTTCTCCGAACGCAGCCCGAAAGTACACCACCTCGAGTGTGTCCGGATCGATGTCGAAGCAGGCGATGAAGTGATTGAACTGGTTCTCGTTCTCGGTGACATCAACGCCGTTGACATCGTAGAACGACAGACTCCGAACAGGCAGCTGGAGCCTGAAGTCGAACGGCCAGGTTTGGTTCTCTCCAACGACATACGGCTCATCACCGGGCAAGGGGGTCGGATCGCTCAGCATGAGCGTCCGCCAGCGGATAAGTCGGGCGTCGGCGGTTGGCGCGAGGGAAGCTGCGAAGAAACCGGAGACAATGGTCGCCAGCGCGAGGGCGGGCATAAAACGGGGCATGTGCATCAAGAACTCTCTTCTCTTTTGGAATGACTCTCAACTCTGCTGCGATGTGGGAAGCGTTCCCGCGTTGCGTAGAGTATGAATGTGCGATCTAAAGGTATTCGCACCAAGTCGATTTGCAGAAAGTTGGTAATTTCTCGGTTTCATCCCGATCTTGTGGGCAGGTTTTGGTCGCATTGCTGACAAATGCGTGACGCATTCAGTTCTAAAAAGGAAAAAACGAGTCGTTTCGAGAACGTTGCAGGATTGGACTACTCGAATCGATTCTGCGCGATCGGCAGCCAGCCGTCCAACTGCTTCGCCTCCTCGATTGGGATCTTGTGGAGGCTGAAGGTTCCGCGGTAGCCAAAGATGTCCCCGAAGATTGGATTGCGGATCCCGCCGTCGATAGTGAACACACCCTGGTCATCGACACTCGCCTTGACGACCGCATCACCCGAGGCGATCCGAGGCCACGGCACCGTTAAACCCCACGCGTATACCCGCTGATTGGTGGTGTTCAGCAGGAACGCACCACTCTCTTCATCGGCGTCGAGATCGATGTCTACCGCAAGGTGTTGGTGCGAACCGCACAAGACGACCGGCCTGCTTCGACGCTCGCTCCACGCGAGCACTTCATCGAACCGACGCGTCACGCGCTCGAATCGGAACTCCCGCAGCCACGTGATGCACTCTCGATCATGCTGGTCACGGTACGGGATGAGATAGACCTTGAACGGAACATCTTTCCCCACTTCGGGGAACAGGATCCGCCGTGAGCTGCCCAGCCGGATGAAGGGCTGCACATGCCAGCCGCCCTTCCAGATCGAGTGCATCACACCGGTTCCGACCCAGGCGTGATCGCTGGTGGAATCGATGCGGTATTGCTCTTGCAAGAGAGGATGAAGCAGGTGATATCTCTCCCCGAGGGCACGCTGGACGACGCTTCCCCGGGGTGAGGTGGTCATCCCTGTTCGCCCCGTCGCGGACCGTCGTTCACGCGCCACTTCTTTCCGTCCTCCGCGTCACGCTCGACACGTCGATAAAGCGTGTCGCGTTCGACCGGTTCAAGGCCGGCGTTGCGGATCGCGCGTTGAAGATCGGAAACCGTTGTTTCTTGGTGCGTCGATGACCCACCCACCTTGGTGATGTCATACCACACGACGGTGCCGTCGATATCGTTTGCGCCCGCACCGAGTTGCAGCTCCGCCATCGGCAGCGTCTGCATGATCCAGAACGCCTTCACGTGCGGGAAGTTGTCAAGCATCAAGCGAGAGATCGCGAGCGTACGGAGGTTCTCGAGACCTGCCGGTCCGTAGAGGTGCTCCATCTCCGAACCGTCGGGGAAGAACGGCAGCGGGATGATCGTCTGGAAGTGACCGTACCGCTTGCCATCCGCGGCCAGAGTCTCGCCGCGAGGCAGACCAATACCCTGTCGTGTCAGCGTGATCGTGGGAGCGCTCACATCCGCAAGGGCGCCGAACTCCGCGTCCTCCGAGAGATCGCTCTCGGCACCCGGATACCCAAGACGCTGCAAGGCGGCATCTTGCGCACGCCTCAAGATGTGCATGTGAACGAGGCGTTCCCGGCGCTGATCGATGTGCCCGTAGAGAATGGTCGCGTTCGTGTTCAGGCCAAGCTCGTGCGCGACGAGATGGACATCGAGCCATTCATCTGATCGGATCTTGCCCTTGTAGGCTTCATCGTGCACACGGTCGTCGAAGACCTCGGCTCCTCCCCCGGGCAGCGAACCCAAACCTGCGGCTTTCAATTCGCTCAGCACCCAACTGATCGATTCTTTCCGATCATTGCGTTTGTACTGCTTCGCGATTTTGGCGAAGTGCACGATCTCCACCGCGGTAAACGCCTTCAGGTGAAGATCGGGCGCGACCTCTTTGATCTTGCGCATCATCTCCGGGTAGTGCTCGAAAGGGAGGTAGGGATGCAGACCGCCCACGATGTGCATCTCGGTCGCGCCGTTCTCTATTGCGAGTCTTGCTTCGGTCTGGATTTCTTCGGATGACTTGGTGTATGCGCCCTCATCTCCCTTCTTGCGATAGAATTCGCAGAACTTGCAGCTGAGTGCACAGATGTTCGAGTAGTTGAGGTGACGGTTGATGTTGTAGTACGCGACATCGCCGTGTAGACGTTTGCGGACGCGGTCGGCGAGCGAACACACGCCCCAGATGTCTTCGGTCTCGTACAAAGCCATGCCGTCATCGAGCGTCAGGCGTTCGCCGCGATCGATCTTGTCGGCGATGGCGGCAAGGTCAGGGTCGACCAGTGGACCAAGAGACGGCGGCTGTGCATCGAGAAGTGTCATCGAAAGAAGTATCGGCACCTAGTTGTGTATTTTCAAGAATAACTGAAAATATATCGCCCTCGCGCACAAAAACCGCGATTTAAGTCGCAGAGCGAGTTCACCGGCGGCTGCTATCGCCGACGCGGCGGCTTGATCGCCTCACGCGCGATCCGCTCGATCTCGTCGATCGTCATCGACTCGCTGCCCTCGATCGCGTTCAGGTTGTCGAACGCGTCGAGAATCGCGGCTCCGAGATTGAATTCGAGCGTCATCTCGTTTCCGTTCCGAAGAACGCCAAGCTGAACGGGTTGTCCTGGAGGAAGACTCGCCACAAGAGATTGCAAGACAGCAACGTCCACGATCCGCTGTCCATTCGCGGATGCGATGATGTCGCCTGCTCTCACACCACCTTGGTCGGCGGGAGATCTCGGATAGACCTCAGTGACGTACACACCGTTGGCTTCGAAGTCACCGCTTGGTCTGACGGTCAGGGAAGCAGGTTGGAGGTTAACGCCGAGATATCCGCGAATGACAACGGGCATCCGGCGTTCGACGAACTGTGTCACAACATTCTCGATGGTTTCGAGCGGGATAGCGAAGCCGATACCGGCAGATTGTCCGACGAACTCTTCGGAATTCCGGCTCGCTTGCGCGACATTGGCGATTGCCGAGTTCATGCCGATGACCTGCCCGTTGGCGTTGATCAGCGGACCACCCGAGTTGCCGGGGTTCATCGCGGCATCGGTCTGGATGAAGTTGGTGTACCCCGATCGAAGCCGCATAAACGAAGCACCCTGAGAACGGTTCAAGCCTGACACGGTTCCCTGGCTCATGGAGAACTTGATGCCGAAAGGAGATCCGAAGACAAAGCAGACGTCGCCCACGCGGACTTCTTGGCCCGAAGCACGGCGCAACGGCTGGA
>JBCDAP010000061.1:0-7609 GCA_039185335.1 Planctomycetota bacterium
GGAGCCTTTGGTGGGGCGATCGGTTTCGAGCCGCGCGGCGAGAATGGCTTCGGCTACGACCCGCTGCTGGTGCTAGACGACGGGCGGACGGCGGCGGAACTCTCGCCCGATGAGAAAAATGCTCGCAGCCATCGCGGGCAGGCTGTCCGGGAGATTGCGCCGAAGCTCAGGGAGGCTCTGACGATCGCCTAGGCCGGATATGGATGCTCGTGCTCGGTTTTTGACTCCGGATGGGCTACAATCTCGATCACGAAACCGACCGACAAAAGGACACCTAATGACGCACGACGAGATCTTTGAGAAGGTGCAGGAAGTGTTGGAGGACGCCCTCGGCGTGGATACGGACGAGGTGACCGAAGGCGCGGTGCTGACCACCGATCTCGGGGCCGAGTCGATCGACTTTCTTGACATCACGTTCAAGCTCGAGCAGGCGTTCGACTTTAAAATCGCCCAGGGTGAGCTGTTCCCCGATGGGGCGAATCAGGATCCTGAGTTCGTTCAGGACGGGCTGGTGACTGCGAAGGGGCTGGAGTCGATGAAGAACCGGATGCCGTACGCGGACTTGTCGGCGTTCGAAGCCGATCCGCAGGTGTCGAAAGCCGCGGACATCTTCACCGCCGGGATGCTGGCGTCCTTCGTCGAGCACAAGCTCGCCCAGACGGCGGAGGCTTGAGCAGCTGAGGGAGAAGACAAATGGATAAAACCGGAGAACAACGATCTGTCTTCAAGACGTTCGGTGTGATCCGTTCGCACCATGCGATGGGATGGGTGTTCGTTTCGGGCATAATTGTGTTCGGCGTTGTCTTCTGGCAGGCGTGGGAGTTCGACTTTGTCGAACCGGCGAAAAAAGGCGTCAAGCTAGCACTATGGTTACCTTTTATGATCTGTGCTGTGCTTTGGTATATCGGGAAGTACCCAGCGCAGCGTCGACGCGGGCTAGTGTGTGCGCGCTGCAATGCACCTACAGCGATCATGATGTCCGAGGGTGCCGCCTGTGTTCGGTGCAGGCACGTGCATTCAGAGCAAGATTGTAAGCATCTGCAGCTCATTGCACGTGAGATGCGTGAGAGATCGGTGCCGGTCTTCGCCGAGTTTTTTCCTCTTGGGATTCGCCGAATCAGAACGCTTTGGCTCTTGCTTGCGCAGTACTATGTTGGCGTGTTGTTTTTGTTCGGCACGATCGGAACTTACGTCGACATCTTTTTGCAGGATTTTGACTTCCAAGATTTCTTAGCTCTTCCCGTTACGATTGGTATCTACGCAATTCTGATCCTGCTCTTTCTTGCGCACAGGCGTGTCGATTTGCATGCCAAAGAGTTTCACGGCGAAGTCTGCGCCGAATGCGGTTATAACATCGTTCATGTTGAGGAAGGAGTGCGGTGCTCCGAGTGCGGGCATGTGCAGACAAAGAAAGACATGAAGTGGTTGAGAAAGCGCAAAGTGCCCAGAAAGAAGCAAGTGAAAGCAGGTGAGGCTTTCCAATAAGATCTGGTTTGAGGAATGAGAAGCTTTTACGGAGATAGGTGCCGTTGTGCAAAGATCAGTTGCTGTGTCTTCGGCCTGTGGGCAGAGCATCGGGCTTCCGAGAAGTCCAGATCCGTAGACAGGCTTACTTGCTAGAAGGTCGAGGCCGAAGCCGAAAGACTCAGTGCGGCACTTCCTTAACCGCGTTCCGATTCCACGCGGGGACGCGGACGCGGATCGGGCCTTTGCCCTCGATTTCGCACTGGCAACTCAGGCGGGAGTTGATCTGGATGCCGGGTGCTTCCTCGACGCGGTCTTCTTCGGCTTCGGTGGCTTGGGAGACGTCGTCCATGCCTTCTTCGATGTAGATATGGCAGGTGGAACAGGCGCAGACGCCGCCGCAGGCGTGCTCGATATTGATGCCGTTCTCAACCGCGACCTCGAGCAGATGCTCACCCTTGGAAGCTTTGAGGTGCCACTCAGTCTGGTCGGTGTCGGTGAGATCGTGCGGGTCTTCAAGAATGAAGTGCACATCGATTTCTTTGGGTCCAAGGTCGTGTGCGTGAGAGTGCTTGAGGTGCATAGCCGGGTGGTCTCCTTCGATGAAGATCTTCGGGTGCAGATCGTAGGGGCAATACGTCCCGCAAGCCACAACCCAGGGCGTGGTACTCTCTTGTCGTGACGAACGACTCGCCCACTATCGCGGACTTGCTGCTCTCTGTCGTGGCCCCTGCGCACAACGAGGAGGGGAATATCGATGATCTCATCAGGGAAGTGGAGGCCGGCGCAAGGGCTTGCACTGAGGCTTACGGGGGGAGAGACGGATTCCCTGAAGGGTTTGAGTGCATCATCGTGGATGACGCCTCGACCGATGCGACCGCTGATCGGGTGCGAGTATTGATGTCCGAACGTCCTTGGCTCCGGATGCTGATGATGCCCAAGCCGGCATCGGGAGGAGGAAACGGGCAGTCCGCTGCATTCCAGGCGGGCTTTCGAGCCGCACGAGGTGTGTTCATCGCGGTGCTCGACGCTGATTTGCAGAACGATCCCGCCGAATTCCCAAAGATGATGTCGCTGCTCATGGAGCACAAAGCAGATCTTGTTCAGGGCGACCGATCGCGCAACCGCAAAGACAACTGGGTGAAACGGCGTGGCTCGGAAGTGGGGCGTCTGTTCCGGCGCATGATTCTTGGTGACAAGGTTCGCGATACTGGGTGTTCCCTGCGCATCATGCGAGCGACGTACGCGAGGAGGCTTCCGCTGGAATTCAAGGGCATACACCGGTTTATTCCGGCATCATTCCAGCAGATGGAGGCGACCGTCGTCGAGATGGATGTGCATCATCGTGCTCGTCACGCGGGCGAAACAAAGTACGGCAATCTCGGGATTTCGAAACGTGCGATCCCGGGCCTGATCGATTGCTTTGCTGTCCGATGGATGGGAACGCGACGCCGGTCAACCGTGGCGAGCGAAGTCGGCGCAGAAAGCACGGGCGAGCCATGAAGTGGGAACCGCCTGCGCTGATGTTGCTCGTTGCTGGGCTCGGCATCTGGCTTGTCGTTGCCCCGGATAGTTCGATCGATCGCTCGGTTCTTCGGGACGGCGCGATCACGCACGAGCTACGCATCGGGCCGCAGCGCGGGATTGTTGAGGTCGTTGGAGAGCAAGCTAACGTTACGTTTCGTGTGATCCCACGCGATGGCGAACCTTCACCCGAATACACGCGCGATCAATTCGAGCAAGTGGTTGGTGCAACGACTGTCGATCGTCTGATGACGGTCGGCCAGAACCCGCTGTTCCGTTTGTTCAACATCACGACTTGGATCGGTCTTGCTTGGGTGGGGATCGGCTTGGTGGGCCAGATCGCGTTCTTTGGCCGCATGGCGGTGCAGTGGATCGCTTCGGAACGCTCACGAGCATCGATCGTACCGCCCGCTTTCTGGTATCTGTCGCTCATCGGAGGCGTGTTTCTCTTTACCTACTTTGTCTGGCGAAAAGACATCGTCGGGGTGCTCGGACAAACCACCGGCGTGGTGATCTACGCCAGAAACATCCGCTTGATGATGAAGCAGCGCCGTCGTGAGGCCAGGAACCTGGCCAACGCGGAGCAAGACAATCGCTAGACAGATCAATGATGCAATAAAAAAAGGGCGAGCCTGGTTTGGCTCGCCCCTCGAGTGAGGATAAACAGATGAATCGTGCGGACTCAACTGGTCGGGCAAGGCTGTCCGAAGTTGAGAAGAACCGCGATAAAGTCAGCGACGTTGACAATGCCGTCGCCGTTTGCGTCACCGACGATTTCTCCAGCCCCGCTTGAGCCGAAGTTCAAGAGGACCGCAATGAAGTCATCGACGTTGATGACTCGATCGTCGTTGGCATCGCCCGGGCAGAAGGGCTGTGTGACGGTTTCGCAAGGCGTCGGGAGCGTGCTGGTATTCACGACATCAAACGCGAGCGTGGTGGCGTTCCAACTGAGTTCGATGAACTGATCACCCTGGATGTCGTTGTAGTTGACGTTGCGCGGGTCGCCCAGCGAAGTGGCGCAGGACGCGGGGAGCGTCTGGTTGGAGAGGATGTCGCGGTTCGAGTCGGCGATATGGAAGTAGACCTTGAAGTTGGAAGAGCCGTCCCAGCCGATCTCGCTGATCGGGATGCCGATCTCGATACCCGAGGTGACGTTCGCGGCATCAGAGACATCGCCGAATTCATCGACAGCCCCATCAACACCACCAACGTTCGAGTTGTTGATATTGAAGCGGAAGGCCTCGGAGGTGCCTGCGTTGCTGCCTTCAGGGACACCACTGCTGGTGTTGCCACCAAACCCGGTGAGTACTGAGCCGAGGAACCGGTCACCGTCTTGGTCATCATCGCCGAGGACGGTGCCTGTCACACCACCGAGCAGTGCGAGGTCGCCGAACATCCGTGTAGCGAACTCACCGGTGCCAACATTGTCGATGAAGATCTCACCAAACTCCGCGTGGTTGAGGGTGATGAAGTGTGTTGCGGTGAAGGTGCGAGCCGGGTCGTTGGGTGTTAAGTCGAAGGTCAGGCCAGGCTGGTCGAGTTCGATACCGGGCATTTGCTCGTCCTGCGGATCAGAGGCAAGCCCGCCCATTCGGCGGAGGCCGCCGTTGTTGACATCCGAGTTGCCCGGCATCTGCTCAGAGACAAACGGAGCGAGAACGTTCTGGCCTTCGGTGGGATCCATGTCGAGGAAGATGTCGAACTTGGTGAAATCATCTACGAGATTACCGGTGACGGAGAAGAAGATGTATTCCGTGGCGATACCTTCGTTCTCAGAGAAGCCACGTGTGGCATAGAAAGCGTTGAGCTCGGAGCCGTTGGCCTGCGAGGGACCCGCATCCGTGTTGTCACGGAAGCCCAGGATCTCTTGCGGCATGCCAGAGAGCGCAGCGATCATGCTCTGGCCATCGAGCAGAGCACCGCCTCCTGCACGGCCGCCGACCGAAGGTGTCTCTTCGACGGTTGGGTCGGTTGGGATATTGGCGGCGTCAAGGAAGTGTTCCACTGCGCTGGAGTCGCCATTGAATCCCGCTTGGTAGATGAACGCGAGGTCGGCACCAAAGCCTGTCTCGAAGGTGATGCCTTCGCCGTTTGCGCCGGTATCGCCAAGGTTCTGGAGTTGTCCGCCCGCGTTGAAGTTATCGCCTCGGAGTAGGTTCTGGCCTTCGCCCGGAATGAAGTCAACAAAGCCAACGAAGCGGTTGAAGTCGTGCAGGTTGCCGGTGATCAGGACGTTGAGCAAGTTGGTCCCGCCCGAGTTAGACACATAGCCGTAGACCGCGGCGATCTCGGAGCCGTTGGAGTTGTCGATCGAAGAGTCTGAGTTGTTGCCGAAGGTGGTGGAGTTGGCGTTCTCGAACGAAGCCGCGGGGTAAGAGTCGCTCGTGATGGAGCCGTCGACGATCGCGTCATTGCCTGAAGCAGTGCCGGAGAAGGTCACCGACTGCGTGCCAGCGACGTTGGCAAGGTTGACTGTCTTGCCATCGCCGAGGTTGATCGAGTTTGCGGGCAGTCCGCCGATGACCTGGTTCGAGATGAAGGCGCCATCGGTGCCGGTGATGAAGCCGGAAAGGGTGACGCTATCCCCAGCCGTCCATCCGAGTGCATCGAGGTCGATCTGGAATTCCATGCCGGTGGTCACGTCGGCAACGGGGCCGTCTGCGGGGTTGTCGGTTCCGGCAGAGGTGCCGCCGGTCACGCCTGAGACGTTTGATCCATCGATACCGATAGAAATGCTTCCACCCGTGTTTGGGCCAGGAACGGTGAAGGAACGGACGGTTTCTTCAAGAACCCGTCCGCCGGGCGTGATCTCGCTACCGGGTGTGCTTGCTGATGGGGTGGTCGCGATAACGGCGGCGTGGGCAAAGACTTCGACGGTGTCGTCAGAAAAATCTTCTGCCGTGTCTTCGCCCTGACGGTTGCCGGTCCCGAACCCGATGAAGTAATCCGCTTCGAACCCTACATCGAAAGTTAGGCCCGGCTCATCCTCGCCATTGTTGTCGATCTCGGCCATGCGGTTGAGCTGGTTGAAATCAACATCGGGGTTGTCGGGAAGGAGGTTGTTCTGACCACCGGGAGCCACATCGAGGAAGATATCGAATTTGTTGAAGTTGGCTTCGATGTTGCCGCCAATAAAGAGATAGAGCACGTCGTCTGCAGTATCCCCTGGCGTTCCTTCGTCTGAGATGAACGCGAATGCGTTGTTGATCTCAGAACCGCCAACCGAATAAACCGGCGAAGTGTTCTGGTTGTCGCCGAAGCCGGTCAAGAAAGTTTGTTGGAAGATGGCGTCGTTGTCGTTGCCGTACGACGCATCGCGGACGCCGTCAACGGTCGCAGTTCCAGACACAGGTGTGCCGGGCACGACGATGTGATTGATGCCGGGCCAGGCGACATCGTCAGCGAAATTGATTTGTGTGGTCTCACCACCGAAGTCGCCGCGGGAAGCACCGAGGACGTGGTTCGACATGAAGCCGCGATCGCCGTTGTTGATCCAGCCAGCAATCTTGATGTCCGAGGTGCCATCCCAGCCTGCTTCCGCGAGCGAGATGGCGTACTCGATGCCCGTGGTGATCGACTCGACCGGGACAGGAGAGATCTCTGCGTTGAATCCCGCGACACCTAGGGTGTTCGCGTTGTTGATCGCTGCCGAGAAGACACCGTCGAGTCCGACCGGTTGT
Organism: Planctomycetota bacterium; assembly: GCA_039185335.1. GTDB lineage: Bacteria > Planctomycetota > Phycisphaerae > Phycisphaerales > UBA1924 > JBCDAP01. The sequence goes on from JBCDAP010000061.1 coordinate 6,669, forward strand.
TCGATGACCGAAGCCTGCTGGAAGACCAAGGGTGCGCCATAGTTCTCGTTGGCGACGTTGAAGTCTGGCTGGAAGACATCTTGCGAGTTGTTGATCCCGTCAACACGGATCGCTTGAAGCTGCGAAGCCGCGGTCCCGGCAAACATCAGAATCGCAGCGGCGGACAGAGTGGTTGTTGTCAATTTCATGGCCATGATCTCGCTCAATCAGAAAACCGTTTCACTAAGCAGCGTTCCCTAGATGCAGCCCACCGTGGTTCTACATCCGCGCTTCGGAGAGTGAACGGCCCTTCTCTGGAATCGGCCTCCGAAGCTCTGCAATCGCGAATCCGCAGGAGAGCGAGAAGCTCGTCGCCGCAGTACCAAAATCTGCCAAAGTGGAAGATAGTGGTTTATACTTATAAGCCCGACGGACATAGTAAAATGATTTACTAATACCCTCAACACTAACCCAGCTGGCCGAATAGACAAGTCCTCGCACCCTACTGAACCAAAAAAACATCACACAGAACAAAATGAGACCCATGCTCACATCGGAACTCGTCGCCAACTGCTCTATTCAGGGGGGCTCATACGCCGGTATCTGGCTCCGATCCTCCGTCTTATTCCATGTATGCTGGCGGATATGCGAAGACTCTTGACTGCGATCACATGGCCAACGTTGATTCCGATCGCGTTGTGTTTGGGTTCCGCCGCTGCGGCTGAGGAGTTCAGGACTCGTGATGCCGAGGCGGAGTCGCAGGCCCAATCGATCGCCGGCGGGCTCTCCATTATCGCTTGGCGCCAATCATTGTCGGGAACCTTTACTCTCGCTGGGAGTGAGTTCGATGAATCAGAAATCGATCTTGATGAGGCTCGTTTCGCGCCCGCTGTTCGCGCGGAAGTGACGACCGGCCCATGGACGATCCGGTTCGCTGCCTTTGAGGCCGACGCCGCCGGCGA
>JBCDAP010000062.1:0-7590 GCA_039185335.1 Planctomycetota bacterium
CTGCGGGGCAGGCCTCTGATGAGATCGTTGTGGGCGCCGAACGCAGGTAGCCCCGCGACGAGTGCAGCCGCACCGTGTTTTCGTGCTCACGCCATCACTCGATCAGCGCCTCCACTTCGCGGAGCTTATTGATGATCTGCTCCGCCGAATGCCGGATCGGTGCCAAGAAAAGAACGCTTTCTCACATGTGTCTATTCCTCCGCATAGTCGCATCGAAAATGGACTAGATTCTGGTGGGTAGATCAGCGATATCTAGTTCCTGAGATTCGGCCCACGTTTTTCTCTGGCTACGGTCGCTGGGGTACGCAGTCAGCGCGGCTCTTGGAGTCAGTTCAGCGTTCGACATGTGACAATGCACTGTGACCATGGTCAGCATGATGCATCAGTCACAAAGTTCCGATACACACTTCCAGCCTGTCCCAAAAAGAAATGGGTCGTTTTGGCGATCATCGGCGTCGGCGACTTCGTCTTCACCTGCGGCTTGATCAGCTTTCAACTGCTTCTGAATCCACAGGGTCTTGCGTCCTTCATCGCCGAATCGTTGGCGTGCCAGCAGGAGGGATGTCTCCAACGTGCTGTTTGCCAGATCGAACTCGCCGCGATGCAGTGCGATTCTCGCACTGTGGTAGAGTGCGTGAACACGGAGCAGCAGTGACGGGGGAGATTCGTCAGCCTTCGACAGGAACTGATACGCGTTTTCCAATGCATCCTGAGCCTGACGAAGTTGACACTGCTGCATGCGGATGACGCCTTGGGCATACCAGAATCTGCCCATCAAGTCGAAATCAGTGCGGCCGCGGATGGAAGACAACATGCCATCGATGTCTAGCAGAACTTGGTTGGCAGTTTCCGAGTCGCCAGTGATCTGCAGCTGCTTAGCGAAGCGAATGCGCTGGATCAGCGTTTCTCGGTCAGACTCTCCGTACAGATCTATATACTCAGAAATGACGATCGGATAAAGAGCGAGCGAATCGTCATGATAACCGATGATACGGAAGGAACGAGCGATCGCAGACCGTGATTCTGCGCGTGCGAGTGGTTTCATACTCTCGATTTCGAAGCTATCTCGATAGCTTCGGAGCATGGATCCGAATGTGTCCGGATCGATACCAAGCTCCGTTGAGCTGCCGTGAACAATGAGCCTGCGGATCAAATCCGCGCTTTCGTGGATGTCACCACTCAAGTCATCTTTGCTCCCTTGATCTTTGGCAGCTCCGCGTTGATTGAATTCGACTGAGATCCAGAGTGTAAAGATCAAGATCAGCGGCAAGAAAAGCCAGGTCCAGACTCGCGGGCGTCGACGGAGTGACAGTGCGACCGAACTGGCCAGCAAAGGCCGTCGAGCAGCTACATCCATGCCCCGCTCGATATTCTCAAGATCCTTCCGAAACTCAGACAGTGATCCATGCCTCTTGAGGCGTTCTGGTTCGATCGCCTTTGCAATGACTCGCTCCAGCGGACCTCGGGCTGTGGGGAGAAGGGCGCCAAGGGGGGCCGCTGTAACCGTACGCAGCGCTTCGGACATTTGGGTTACAGGAGTCTTGTCAAGACCGAAGGGGTGCTGGCCGCCGAGGGTCTCGTACATTACGGTACCGAGGGAGAACAGGTCGGAGCGTGCGTCAAGGCGTTGTCCCCTCATCTGTTCGGGACTCATGTAAATAGGTGTTCCGACAACTTGTCCTAGGTGTGTCGCGTGCGGTTCGTCCGCGAAGTAGCCCCCGGTGAACTGCGCAACACCGAGGTCTAAGATGATCGGTCGCCCATTCGTATCTATCAGAATGTTGCTGGGCTTGACATCACGATGCAAGATGCCATTCGAGTGGATGTGCTGCAACCCGTCGGCAATGCTTTGGAAAATCCGGAGTGATTCATTGAACGATGGTCGTGCAGACGCGAAGTAGTTGTCTAATCGAAGGCCATCGATGTACTCCATAGCGATGTAAGGCAACACAAGGCCATCATGGTCGTATGAGCCAAAGTCGATCACGCCGACTACAGAATCGTGGTCAAGCCGAGACAGTGCTTCAAACTCGCGCATGAACCGATGCTTGAGATCAGCTTCAGGTAGATTGTTCCTGAGTACTTTGAGAGCGATCTTTGAGCCACCGGGGTAGATTGAGTCGCACTCAAAGACCAAGCAGTACTCACCTTGGTGAATCAGCCGCTTGACTTGAAATCGACCGAGACGTCCATCCGAGGCAAGAAGTCGTTGCGCGATCATGGGTTTTCAGAGTTTGAGATGACCCACGCTCGCGCATCTTCAACCGCGTAACGCCAATCGGCCGTCGCCGTTCGGCGAGAAACGCCCAGCCGCTTGGCGATTCTGTCCATTCCGAGGTTGGTGTGAATCCTCATGGAGAAAACGAGTGCGGCACGACGATTGCGGTGTTCTAATGCCTTGAGAAACTCGGTGATCTCTAGTCGATCGAAGTCTGGCGGCATGAACCGTTGGTCTCTGTGAGTTGTCAGCGTACCGAACCTAGAAGGTCCCTGACGCTTTAGGGCCTTGCGTGATCGCGCATAGTCGATCAGTGTCCGTTTCATCGTTCGTATGACGGCGGCGTGCCAGTATCGTGAGTCTTTACGTTGGGGCGACATGGTGCCGCGAAGCGTCACAAACGCTTGATTGACAAGGGCCGTCGGAGTGAGAGTGTGCCCCTTTCGTTCACGAGCACAGAGGCATCGCGCTGTAGCACGGAGTGCTGAATACTCCTCTTCAAACCAGCGGTCGACTGGGTGCATGTTCGTTCCTCAGTGATCGGTACGCACAAAGCGAGGGTTTTCTTGCTGGAATCCGGAAAAGTGTTGCTCACCACAGTCTTGATTCTCGCAGATAACTCTCGGATTGCAATCGACCTTTTGGCGTTATCGACGTTCCAGAGCAGCCAGCCAGTTCGCCGAATAGATCGGCGACTGCGCCAGGCTCCGAACGAGCCGCGTGCTGACCTCTGGGACTTTGAGTCCCTGTCCCAGCACCACCTCTGCCTCACGCAGCTTGTCGATGATCTGCTCCGCTAAATGCCTGATCCGCGCCATGAAAGCCTGCATTCCCGGATGCATCCATCCCACCGCATTGTCACTTAGCAGGTGGACTAGGTTCTGGGGGGCAGGTCATTTCATCTGCTTCTGTGAATCGGCTCTGAGCTACTGGGGTAGTCACCGATGGGCAAGCGTTTGAGATACTGTGACGAGACATTGCCTAGGTGATCGCCTCTCCGCTTGGTCCAAGGCAGCTTCGATACGCTGCGCTCTTGCTTGAAGACTGTCGGCTCGCTCCTGCAGAGACACTGTCTGCCGGGCGATGCTCGCGAGGAGATCAGCCGGGCACGCGTTAGATACGATCCGAGAGTATTCCTCAGCGCCGGTCATTGCGCCTGTTCCACGAATGAGCCAATCAAGCCGGATGTCGTACGCATTGCAGATTGGAACCAAGACCCGCAGATTCAACGATCCTTGCAGGATACTCCGCAGCTTCGACTCAGAGATCCCGGACTTGGCGTAGATGTCTTTCTTCTTCTTCCCATCGAGTACGCTGTGTAGTCGTGTGAGAATTTCATCCGGGACCATTGCACGAGCGTAGAGCATTTCACGGAACACAGGGACAAACCCACAGTTTCAGCCGGAAATCCTCGCAACTGTGCGAGTCGTCTTGTAGCGATGAGCTTGCGGGTCAGTAGTGCACTCAGGTGTCCGTTGAGAATAGGGTGTTCACCGAAACCTCCGGCTGGCATGTATTGACGAAACAAGCACTGTATGTCGCATGGGACAAAACACGATCAGTGCCCCTTCCGGATCAAAGAAGACGGCATCGTGGAATCAGGGTCGTGCTGTTTCGGATTGCTGGCCGCTGAGGATCTGATCTCTGAGCGCATTGAGTAGGGTGTCATCGCTCGCATCGATCCGCCCAAAGGAACGCTCAGCTCGCAGGAAATACTTCTCAGCAGCATCCCACTCTCTTACGGTGACCATTTTTTGGGCAGTCACGAGCTGCCAGAATGCAGTCTCCAGTCTGTCGGGGTCGGAAGCCCACAGCTCATCTGCGCGGTCTCTGGTCTGTCTCGAGGATTCATCGTCGAGAATGCGTCGGACCGCATCTTCATTGATGGCCATTGTCTGCCACATGCTTGTGACCAGCAACAGCAGTTCGTGATGACCTTCTTCGTTCAAGTTGACCGCACTGCGTGCGCTTGCGATCGCGTTGCGAGCACTTCGAATACTCGCCGAAGTTCGTGATCTGAGCTGCTCGAGTTCCTGCTCAAGCGATTCGGCTCTGAGTTCCAGCTTGTGCTCACGCTCACGGCTGATTTGCAAGTCACCGATCGCGAGCGCCTGTAGCTCCGCAGTGTGTTCGAGATCCGTAGCCAGAGCAATGCGTCGGGCTTCGCCAGCTGAAAAAGCAAGCTGGTGCGACATCAGGCTTAAGAGCCCGGCTGAAGCGAGTAATATCAGAAGAGATGCAGCGACGTACAGAGAGTTTCGCTTCGCAAAAAGTACGTAATCCCGCAAAGTCGTGTGCTTGTCGTGTACCGGCCTTCCATTCAGCCATCGGTCCAACGACTCGCGTACGATCGTCGCAGACACGGGTCTGGCAGCCGGCGACCGGCTTGCGCAACGCAAGATCAGCTCGTAGATTTCTGCAGGGCATCTTTCCGGTCTCACTGTGCTCACATTCCGCTCAGACTCAAGGAAGTCATGGGCGGACTCGGAAGTACTTCCATTGATCTCCGTGTTGCCAAGGCAGAAAAGCAGCGTCGCGCCGAGAAAATACACGTCGGATAGTGGCGTATTTGTTTCTTGTCTGTACTGCTCGGGGCTGACAAACGAGATCATCCCCTCCGGGCCGCTCTGGTGGGCATTCATGCACTCCTGAGTGTTTGGAGCATCGCCGGGAAGAACACAGAGAACACCTCCCCCCGAAGCATTGACGAAGATGTTTCGTGGTGTCACATCACCATGGACGAAACCGACAGCGTGCAGCTGCTCACATGCTCTTGCGATATCCCGGACGAGCTTGATCCGAGATCGCGTATCGGGCTCAGTCTCAGAGAGGAAGTCTGTCAATGGTCGCAAAGTAGCGTCGTATTCAAGGGCAGCGTAGTGTTCCCCCGAGGGTGCGATGCCGTCTTCTCGAACCCCCAAGAACTCAGATCTGCACACTACGTCCTTTGGTATGGCGCGGTGGATTATCTCACCGTCAGATTCGGCTCGATCATGATGAAGTCCGATCCAAAGGAGTACAAGGTCGTCGCTGCGTTTCCGATCAGCCATCGAGTCCTTGGCTTTATAGATACCGTACCCGCGTCCTCGGCGGACTCGTTCGACAAGGGTGTAGCGTGGCTCACCGTCAAGGTTCACAAGGCCAAATCGACATGGAAGTGGTCTGATTTCAGGCGCTGGAAGAACATACCCGTCGGCATCAATGAACCGATGGAGGATGTCATCGACCGTGCTTTTCGCCAACGGGTGTGCTCTGGCGATGGCTCTGCCGACGGGAACCGGGCTCTGTCTGATAGCGATTGCGGTGTACAGGACTGACTCGATGGCTGACCTGAGCAGTTTGGGAGATTCAAAGATCCATGGCGCTGCCCTTCGGTACTCTTCAAAGTCGATCGCCTCGCTTTGTTCGATACGCCACTCCGTGTAGCGTTCGATCACTGAGACAATGATCGCTTCATCGCCGGGATCTGAACCACGAAGAAGCTCGCGTAGATCCACAACGGAACCCGATTCGATCTGCTCAGCGAGTTGTTTGAGACGACCGATCATTCGTGGGCGGCCTGTGCTTGAGGAGATGAGATCAGGTTGCCCTGCTGGTATCTGCTCTGCTGGTTGTACGCGGTCGCAGACCGCGATTCACGCTCTCAAGTTCACCAAGGCGATCCTCGATGCTGTCGAGTCGTCTGGCGATCATCTGGAGCATTTCATTCGCCTTCACTTGGTGGAGCGCTTGCTCGATGAGCTCCTCCTTCGTTCTTGGGCCCTCCCCCAACAACAGCCAAGTGCCAAGGACTTCGTAGTGCCTGCAAATCGCAGCAAGAAACTGATAGCTCGGCGAGCGGCCTGACATGTAGCGTCTGACAGTTTCCGCATTCATCTCGATTCGATCCGCGATTTCACGGATCGTGCAGTCGTGTGTGGCGATAGCGAGACGAGTTGCAAGGAGCTTGTGCGGCATCTTCGTGATGGTACGGGCGTTCCTCCGGCGGTGGGTACCTAAATCAGGGATATAGGCAAACGAGAGCCCCGGACATGTCGTGCTGGCACAAGTATGAGTTTTTGTGGATTGAAAACGCAGGGCTTTCCACAGATATGAGCTTTTTGTCGGGGCACGCTTCTTGATGGTGTGGGTCGTCTCTCTAGCGGGTGTCCGCCGGTCACTTTGTGCGTGAAGGCAATGGAGCCTTCCTTGCACAAAGGGACTGACCATGTTTGGAGTAGTAGTAGCGTTGGCCGTTTCGGCTTCCATCAACGGGGGGGCGATCGCGTCTGACTCGAGCGGCGTCTACGCCTGCGATCGGATTCCGCTGGGATCGAGTCAGCAGTACGTTAATTGCATGAACAATGCCTGCACCACCTACCAGCAGGCAATCGCTGATTGCGGCACCAACCTCACCTGCAAAGAGCTCGCGAAGGCAGAGTACGAGCTCGATGTCATTCTCTGCGCTCTTGAGCGTCCGGAGTCCGAGCTTCTGCTTGGCGTGGTGAAGATTCTCCCGGAAAGCGGTCGGGGCTGGATTATCGATTCACTCTGTCAAGACTGAGTGCTTTGGTGCGGCTCGTTCAAACGACGGGCCGTGCCGTTCCAAACCCTCCGCTCAGTCTGGATGTCGTGCAGACTGTGCTCGATGCTCAGGCAGCGAGTCTTTGGGGCAGCGCATCTAGTTCTGCGGTGCCGCTATTGGTGAGAGCCTGTGCGAACGGTCCTCGGGCCCGGAGTTCGTGAAGGATTTCTTTGGTCAGGATCTCAACGTCAACCGGCGCCGAGGCGGTTGCATCGTCGTGGCTTGGTCCCAGTTCCCTGTGCTCGTCCTGCAGTAGTTTGGAGAGAACCATGAGGTGGCGCGCGGGCAGTGAGGCAACTAGCGCCCTAAACGCAACATCGACAGGCTGCGGGTGGGAGACGATTCCCACGATGTTGGCGTCCGCCCATCCAAGGCCGCTGGTCTGCTGCCACTCAGCTGCCTCAATTTCGTGTTCTGAATCAACAAGACTCGCAAGGGCGAGCAGCTGACGCACGGTTGTGGAGAAGCTGAGTGGCACGTTGGGAACATCGACAGATGTGTGTCGTCTGTAGATAGAAAACACAAAAATGAGCTTTCTGGTGGGTTCGGCCGTTTGCGGATAGCCAGATGCGTATTTGGCGGGACGCCGTGTGAGCCAACAGGAGAATAGCGCTGGATTTCGGGGGTGAGATGCGGCCCTGCGGCGATCAGCGGCTTGATGCTGGTGGGTGCTCCACCGGATTATGCATTGCGAAGGAGGCGGTGTTTCGCTAAGTCCATTCGTTTCAAATGGTTTGAAGGCGGGGGCAGAGTCTGTCCAGGCCCATTGTCCTTGGCTGATCGAGGAACGGTAAAGAACGGCAGGGAC
>JBCDAP010000063.1:0-7515 GCA_039185335.1 Planctomycetota bacterium
CTTTTGGTTCTTGTCGGTATCGGTGTGGGAGGGTTTCTTGCGGGCTGGAAATCATTCTCGAGCGGGGCCGAAGCCTGATTTCTGTCCCCCTGCTAGCATGCTTCCCTCTCATTGCAGGTTTTACTCATTCATTCCACGACCCGTCCCGGAGGACGAGCCATGATCAAGAAGACACTGAACACTTTTGCAACAGCCATGCTTGTGATTCCATTTGCTGGAACAGCCCTCGCGGACGAAGGCCATGCTGACAAGATGATCGTTGTGATCGAGACTTCGAAGGGAAACATTGCTGTCGAGCTCAACCATGCCGCAGCACCGACAACGGTCGACAACTTCCTGGCTTATGCCGAGGCGGATGTCTACGACGGAACCATCTTCCACCGCGTGATTCCGAACTTCATGATTCAAGGCGGCGGCTTTGATAGCGAATTGATCAAGCGTGAGACCAACGACCCGATCGTGAACGAGTTTCAACCCGAGTATCCCAACGATCGTGGGACGATCTCGATGGCTCGCCTGTCGTCTCCCGACTCGGCGACCAATCAGTTCTTTATCAATCTGGTCGACAACGCGAACCTCAACACTCCTCCGGGCTACGCAGTGTTCGGGAAAGTCGTTATGGGCATGGATGTTGTCGACGGTATCGCCTCGGTGCCGACAGGTTCAAAGAAGAGCCCTGAGTACGGTCCTCCGATGCAGAACGTTCCGCTCGAAGCTGTTCTGATCAACGATGTGCGTGTGATCGATGAGGCTGGTTTGGAAGGTCTCAAGGCAGCCGAAGAGGCAGCAGCGATAGCTCGAGAAGAAGCCGAGAAGGCAGCCGCGCTGGCCAAGGTCGAGGGCTACAAAGCGGAGGTCGAGCCGATCGTTGCTCTGTTTGCAGAGAAGTTCTCGCTCGATGTGACCAACGCGTACACCACCGAACAAGGAATCTGGGTGCTCGACGTGACCGAAGGCGCCGGCGATCCGATCGAGATTGGTGGTTCCGTTCCGATCTACTTCAGCATCTATGCGCCCGATGCCGCAGTGCAGCAGACAAATACAGAAGAGCAATTCGGCAATTATGACAATCTCCCTCTGAATGCTGGACTATCAACATCGCTCACCGAAGTCTTTACGACAATGAATCTCGGCGGCGAACGTTGGGCCGTTATTCCCGGCGAGATTGTCTATGACGTTCAGCGTCCAGGTGTTCCTACCGAGGCAATGATCCTGAACCTGCGCCCGCTGACTCCCGAGCAGGCCGCCGAAATCGACGTCACTGTGGCCGAGAAGCGGGACGCGTTCAATGCCGAGAGTCGTGAGCGAGCACTCGCGACGCTTGTCGAGCTCGGCTATGACGCAGAGGGCGGAACCATCGACGAGAACGGCATCTGGATCAAAGAGCTCGAATCTTCCGATTCGGGTGAGCTGGTCGATGCAGCAGCTCCGCAACGCTACAACATGGACATCACGTTCTGGTCCGACGAGGGCGAGGTCGAGTTCGACTCTTCAGAAAGAAGTGGTGGGTACGTTCCTGCTCCTCTCACCGCGATCGCTGGGCTTCCGCTCGCTCTGGATGGCACGAATCTCGGTGATCGGCACCTGCTTGTCGTGCCCGCTGAGCACGCGTTCGGCGACCGCGGCAGCGGGCGGAGCATCGCCCCGTACACATCGGTCATCTTTGATGTCAAACTGCTGACTGATGAGCAAGTTGCGGAACTGGAAGCTGCCCAGGCTGCGGAGATTGCTCGTATCGATGAGGAACAGCTCCAGCAGGCGAAAGAGTGGTTGGCCTCAGAATTCGAGATCGACACCGAAGAGGGCGAACGCCTCGAATCCGGTGTCTGGAAGTTCGTGACGGTTGACGGCGCAGGTGCCCAGCCCGAAGCGGGCGAGTCGGTGACCGTCCACTACACGGGCTGGCTGGTCGATGGAACGCAGTTCGACTCATCCATCGATCGCGGGCAGCCTGCGAGCTTCTCGCTCAACCAGGTCGTGAAAGGATGGCAAGAAGGCATTCCAACGATGGAGACCAACGAGACCGCTTACTTCATCATCCCTTCCGGCCTGGCGTACGGTGCGAACGCTCGTCCCAGCATCCCCAAGAACTCCACCCTCATCTTCAAGGTTGAGCTGCTCGAGATTAGCTCAGGTCCTGTTCCACGGATCCAAGGAGCCGCCGGCGATAGGAGCATCGATGCGAGCAGAACTTCTGCACCCGCTGAAGATTCAACAGAAGCCTCGCGAGGATCGCAAGACCAAGCTGAGAGTGCCGAAGAGGACAGCGAGCAGACTGAGAATTCGGAATCAGAAAACTGATCAACACCGAAGATCTGAGAACGATGTCAACCGCCCCCCAAGGGGCGGTTTTTTTTGGGGCACTGTTTTCTGATCTGTCTGAGCAATAGTGATTACGCGTAGACTTCCATCATGACCCGCTTGGTCGGATGGATCTTCTTGGGGATCATTTTGCGTTCCCATCCTTCAATGTTATCAGCGACCTCTGGGTCGATAGTGAGATAGTTCGCGACCTGTTCCGGAGAGAGTTGCTTGGCAAGTTGCTGGAAGATGCCGACTTCCATGCCGGCGATGCCACAGATGTAGATCAGGTTGCGTTCGGAGTTGAGCTGATCGCCGAGTTCGTCGGCATTCGCCGCCATGCGATCTTGGACATACATAGGCTTGATACCGCCATCCTCTTGAGCACCACGACTGACGGCGGTGAGGTAGCTGAAATTCTCGTGCTTGGATTCAAGCTCTTTGAACATGTCGTGGTAGAGCAGATCGGTCGCGTAGGGCGTTCCCATCACGAGGGTGACTCTGGAGTCGACGTTCGCCTCGAGCAGTTCTTTGACCATCCCGCGGAACGGGGCGATGCCCGTGCCGGTTGCGAAGAAGAGATAGTCGTGCTGTTCTGGCTCGGTGGGCAGCAAAAAGCGTTTACCGTTGGGACCGCAGACCTGGACCTCGTCACCAACCTCAAGATCGCACAAGTAGTTCGATGCCACGCCCAGGAAGAGCTTGCCGGTCTCCCAATGCTCGTCGACGGTTCGCTTGACGGTGGTGGAGATGACGTTTCCGCTGCCATCTTCGCCTTGAGTAGGCGACGCGAGCGAGTACAGGCGTGGTTTGTGAGAACGACCTCGCTCGTCTTCGCCCGGTGCGACCACGCCGAAAGCTTGCCCCGATCGGCAGTTCCCAGCGAGGGGCGTTCCCGAAACATCGATATCGATATGGTGAACGAAACCTGCCGCCTTCTTCCGTGCCGTGCAGGGTTCATTGCGAAGAATCCGCCCAGTCACCGGTCCGGTGGGCTTCACGGTATTCATTTGCACTTCAGGAAGCGTTGGAACGCCCGTTACATTGTCTGTTGCTGCCATAGTTCCGCAAACCTAGGCTCACCCCTCTCCGCGGTCAAACGTCCATGCCCATCACCGACCTCACTATTCACACGCCGGGCCAAGGTCTCCACGAGATCACTCACGATGTCCTTGAGGCGATCACCCCGTTCCGCGTTGAAACAGGCCTCCTCACGGTCTTCATCCGTCACACTTCGGCGAGTCTCATGATCCAGGAGAACGCCGACCCGTCGGCTCGGCGCGATCTCGAAAAGTGGCTTAATCGCCATGTCCCCGAGAACGACCCGCTGTACACGCACACCGACGAGGGCCCAGACGACATGCCCTCGCACATCAAGGCCGCCATCACCGCGACGTCGCTCACCATCCCGATCGAGAACCATCGCCCAACGCTCGGCACTTGGCAGGGCATCTATCTCTGGGAGCACCGGCGTATGCCGCATGTGCGGAAAGTCACCATCCACGCAGCTGCTGATTGAACAAGATCATCAGAACCGAGGGCTAGAGCCCGTTTGATCTGTCGTGCTCAGCCAGCACCGCTTCGATGACGCGGAAGGCTTTGGCTGCTTTGTCCGTGGTCGTATCTTCAAGCTCGGCAAGTGTTATTGCGGCTTTCCACAAAGCCCATCCGCGTGCCCTTTCCCAGGTTTGCTTGTCCAGGCCCATTCCCGCGCGAAACTGATCCCGGCTTCCAGATGCGAAGAGCGTCCAGGCAATGGTCAGATCGCACGCCGGGTCGCCCACGCCCATACCGCCAAAGTCGATTACCGCAGCGAGCTTGCCATCATGAACCAGAAGGTTTGATGCGCTTACGTCGCCGTGGATCCAGATTTGTTGCCGATTCCATTGAGACCGGACCGATCGATTCCATACATCGGTCGCCTCTTTAACATCGATCTTCTCTCGGAGTGAATCGATCGCGGCACGCGCCTCGGCGTCGTAGACCGAAAGCGATGCACCTCGATAAAAGTTGTGTTTGCCACCAGCGGGTCCATCACCTGCGGGGATGTTCTGCAGCTTCAACAAAAAAGCAGCAAGGTCCCGGGCGAAGTCTTCGAGGTTCTCGATGTGCCCCACCGAGGCGTCTCTTCCTTCTATCCAACGGTAGATGGACCAAGGCCACGGGTACCCGCACCCCGGAGAACCGACCGCGATTGGCTGCGGAATAGGAAGCGGCAAGTGATCTCTGAGAACGGGGAGCCATTGGGTCTCTTTCTTGACCTTGTCCGCATACCGCTCTGCACTCGGCAGACGAACAGACATCCCTTCGCCCAGATGGAAGGTCCGGTTATCCCATCCGCCGACTTCAACAGGGCGCACCGTGAATTGTGACCATTGAGGAAACTGTTCAGCAATCAAACGGCGAACGAGCGAAGCATCGATGTCCAGCGGGTGCTCCAATCGAACCGGTAATGACAAAGGTTGATCACGCGTACGCCGGCTCGTTGCCCGCGATCCACTTGATGTTGCAACCGATGCTGGGCTTCTGATCTGCGACCGGTCCCGTGCCTGCGAGAACCGCGTCAACCGCCGCACGCAGATCCGTTCCCGTCACCGGCTCATCATTGCTCGGACGTGCATCATCAAACTGGCCACGATATGCCAGTTTCCGTTGGCCATCGAACACAAAGAAGTCTGGTGTGCACGCCGCGCCGAACGCTTTGGCAGCGTCCTGTGACTCGTCGTACAGGTAAGCAACATTCCAACCGAGCCGAGAGGCAAGCTCTTTCATCTTCTCTGGGCTGTCGTCCGGATAGTTTGCGACATCGTTCGAGCTAATCGCGACGATGCGGACGTCGTCCTTGTCGCCGTACTCACCGAAGAATGAAGTCAGTCCGTCGAACAAGTGCTTCACGAACGGGCAATGGTTGCAGATGAACGCCACCACGAACGCTTTCTCGGAAATGTCACTCACAGAGAGCGTCTGGCCGGTGACTGTGTCGGTGAGTGAGAAGTCTGGGCATGCCGATCCAAGGTCACGCATCGTCGAAGGGGTTGCAGCCATCATCGATCTCCAAGTGCAAGGGGTGTTTTCGAGTTGATCAGATCTTAGGCCCTGCTCAACGGATCACCAACGACGAGCCGCGGCCGTAAGGGAGCGATCCGCAGAGATCTAGGCACCTCAACTCGGCTTGCATTTTTCAGCCAATGCATCCTCGGAACGATCCACCTAACAGAACTTAGGTCTCTGCTCACTTCTTCGGGGCTTTATAAAACGGCATCTTCACCACCTCGGCCGCCAGCTCACCCTTTCCGGTGTCTACCGCGACCTTTGTCCCGATCTCCGAGTGAGCTCGGTCGACAAAGGCCATCGCGATGGGCTTCTCGAGCGTGGGGCTCATGCAAGCCGAGGTGATCTCGCCGACGTTCGACCCGCCAACGCTCACGCCGTATTCCTGCCGAGCGGTCCGTTTGCCATCGATCGCGAGACCAACCAGCACACGCGGGGTACCTTCGTCACGCATCTTCTTCAGCGCCGCACACCCCACGTACTCGACGCCGTTCTCGTCTTGGTCTTTGTCGACCGTGATCGCGAAGTCGAGTCCCGTCGACAACGCGGGTGTGTCTTCGGTGAGTTCGTGGCCATACAGCGGCATGCCCGCCTCGAGGCGGAGCGTGTCGCGCGCCGCAAGCCCTGCAGGCTTCACTACCGCCTCTTCGGGGTTGCCGAGATCCTTCAGCAATAGTTGCAACGCCATCTTCACCGAGCCCTTCGGCAGGATGACTTCCACGCCATCTTCGCCCGTGTAACCTGTCCGGCTTACCAACAGCTTCATCACGAACAGATTCTTCTCGACAAAGCGGTACCGCTTCAGCGTTGGGATCTCCTTCGAGAAGTTCGAGATGACATCCATCACCTTCGGGCCTTGGATTGCCACCATCGCGGTCTTCTCGGTCCGGTCCTCGATCTTGACGACGGCACCTTCGATCGAATCTTTGACCACATCGAAGTGGCTCAGCAGCTTCTCTCGGTTCGCAGCATTCACCACGATCAGCCAGTCGTCCGAATCGAGACGGTAAACAAGCACATCATCCTTGATCCCGCCACGCTCGTTCAGCACCAGCGCATACCGGCACTGCCCGTTCTGCATATCTGATACACGCCTTGAGACAAGCTTTTCAACAAGACGCCGTGAGTGCCGACCCTTGATCGAGACACGACCCATGTGCGACACATCGAAGAACCCGCCCGAGTTTCGCACCTGATGGTGTTCCGCGTGCACCCCGCCGTACGTTTTGCCGCCCGGCAGATCGAGCTTGTACGTCAACGGCATCTCCCAGCCGGCGAAGTCCACCATCTTGCCGCCATTATCAACATGAAACTGATGTACCGGGGTCTTCAACATCGCAGATCTCTCACTTGCTCAGAGGGAGGGGGCGGGGAAAAGGGGGGCGGCCATCCTACAACAAACCTCGCCCCTCCCGCGCAGCCCGCCCGTCGGTAGGCGATACTGCCCGCATGCCCGCCGTTTCCTTCACCAAGCCCCTTCTCGGAGCCGTTTTCCTCGCCTGCTCGTGGACGTGGGTGATCGGCATGTGGTTCCCCGTCTACCTCGTTCGCGACTTCGGCTGGCCCGGCTGGGTCGTCTTCGCCATCCCAAACTGCCTCGGCGCCATGTCCGTTGGTTTCGTTCTTGCCAACCCTGATCGCCTGAGGCGGTTCCGCCGTAACAATCGCGAAGCGATCATCGCCTTCGGCTTCATCACTATCCTGTTCCAGCTCTTTCTCGTGTCTTACCTGACACTCGGGTCACCAGTTGTTGCGCTTCCGGTCTTTGTGGTGATCGATGATTCAGTTCTCTTCTCGTTCGCGACTTTATTCTTCCTGTTGGTCGTTTTATTCGCCATGTGTCTGGTTATCTACGGACGCCCTATGCTTGGCAGCAGGACTCACGAACGCACTCGACCGAGATTCCGCAAGTATCTACTTCTCGCTGCTGGATGCATCTTGGCCTCGGGGATTGTGGTTGCCCTGGCAAACGAAAGCCTGACGATGCCGAACAACACGGGTGATCGCACCAGAAGTGAACTCCTTTATGCCGCATTCCCGATCGTGCTTGGCTTTCTGACCTGTCCGTACCTCGACCCGAGCTTCCTCCGTCTCCGTGGCATCATGCGAGGTAAGTCAGGAACTCGCGCCTTTGCAATGTCCTTCGGTTGCCTGTTCCCGCTC